>JALWJI010000063.1 GCA_027081695.1 Acidilobaceae archaeon
ATATATAAAGAATTAATTAAGAACAATGAGAAAATAGCATAGAGATCATAGAATAATCCCACACATACCCAAATGACAATGATAGAAACATTGTCGAGGATTTTGGTGGGCCCGCGGGGATTTGAACCCCGGACCTCCGCCGTGTAAGGGCGGCGTCCTGACCAGGCTAGACGACGGGCCCCTGGCCCCAGACGCCAATCAAATAGGATAAACACATCCAAGTTTAAAAGAATTAGCCTTCATACCGCTACTATACTATTTAAATACTGAATATAGGCGACTCTTCTCGATGATAATTTATTTAAATTAATAAGGTTAATTGTATGGTGAATACCGTTGTCCTATGACGCTGTAATAGTAGGTGGGGGACCTGGCGGATATCCAGCTGCGATATTATTGGGGAGAAAGGGCTACAAAGTAGCTCTTATAGAGAAAAACTTACTAGGCGGAGAATGCACGAACTATGGATGTATACCTACAAAAGCGCTTCTCCACGCTGCAAAAATATCGAACCACCTTAGGGAATACAACTGGGTAAATGGCAATATAGAAGAGAAAATTGTATTCGACTGGGTCAGGAAAATAGTTTCTGAAACAAGGAAAGGAATTAGGCATCTTCTAGAAGCCTCTGGAGTCGAAATACTCGATGACGAGGCACTGGCTATAAATAATAATTGTATTCGACTTAGATCTAGAAGAGAACTTTGTGGACAGAAAGGAGTCCTCCTCGCAATAGGATCAGACCCTGTACTGCCCCCTGGATTTAAAGTCGACGGAGTGAGGATACATGATAATAGAACTCTTCTCGAGACCGGAGAGCCTCCAGAGAGCATTCTTGTCGTTGGAGCCGGATATGTAGGTGTAGAGTTCTCTTATGCGTTAACTGGGCTTGGATCCGATGTCTATTTAGTTGAGATGCTCGACCGTCCACTGCCACAAATGGATCGAGACATAGGCATGCTAGTGAGGCAAGTTCTATCAAAACAAGGGGTTAAACAATTTTTCAAGACTACTGTTCGAAAAATTAATATAGTAGACGGCAAAGTAAATGTGCTCCTAAAAAGGCGTGGTGAAATCCTGAATATATCAGTGTCCTCGGTTCTCTTTGCAACTGGTAGAAGACCACGCCATATTAAGGGCATCTCAAGTAGTGGTGTTAGAGTTAACGATAAGGGCTTCATAGAGACAGACTGTAGAATGAGAACTAATAATCCGAGAATCTATGCAGCGGGAGATGTGGCTGGTCCTCCCCTCCTAGCTCATAAGGCTATAGTTGAGAGCATTGTAGCGGCTGAGAATATTGCGGGCAACGATTATTGTCTGAAAGATCTTGTTATACCTCAAGTTGTATACATCGAGCCAGAAATAGTCGAAGTCTCAACGAGTCTGGATCCTGGGAAAGAGTATGATTTTGTGAAAATACGTACTGATGCTCTAGCCAGATCTCGTATCGAGGGGTCCCCCGGTTTTGTCAAACTCGTGTATGAAAAAGATAGTGGGCGAATCGTAAAGATCATATTAGCATATAGTAATGCCTCGGAGTCTGCAGGAGAGGCTGCTAGGATTATTGCACGGGGACTTACAATCAGGGATCTTGAGGACGGAACCGTTCATCCTCATCCTACACTCTCTGAAGCCCTTGCCGAAGCATACTACTATGCTACTGGGAAACATGTGCATGTAATTGGCGGAATAAAGAAGAAGTATAAAATATGATGACTAGAGCCTCTGTAAAACACTGTTGTTCTCTATTTATTTTGCTCTATTACGACTACACTGTATTCTTTTAGCTCTGGTACTTTTATGCTGATATATTGGCCTTTATCAGTTATTTCGAGCTTAGTGTCGTTAACAGGATCAAATGCCTTGATATTAGTGTAGTTTAGCACTGTTTTCTCTATGGAGATCTCAATATTATATACCGGTATAACTTCTCTCACAGGATGCACTCTATATCCTGGCTCGAAGGAGGGTAACGACTGCTTGCTCGGGCCTGTTGGTGCACTTAGAATTTTCTGGTTGAACGTATGGTTTACTAGATGTATTATTATTCTGTCTCCTTGTCTGTATACTTCGGCTTGTACTGTTTCTGGGGCTTTTATCTTGATGGGTTGTGAAGGACCATGTTTCTCTACAATTCGTGTGACAAGCTCCGCATAGTCGGGATGACCTAGCCTTGAATAATGTGCGCCTATCATGTGTGCGTAGTATACCACTGTTCCTCGGCCGTATTTACGCAGTGTGAGAGCTGCAAGTTGCGTCACTGAATCTGGAGCAGGGGTACTTCTTCCTAGCGTGTATTCATATCCGTAAGCGCTCCTTCCTAGACGTGTCCATCCTAGTATTTTTACATCATCGGCTACAGGTGTGACCCTGACTACCTCTCCTAGCTTTGGATCCGTTCTTTCCCTCACAAAGGCTGCGCTGTGATCTCCGAATGGCACTGCCCTGGGGAGACCTTGCCAATATTCCTTGTATATCTTGTCATCTCCCAGATGGAGATAGCTATAACCAAACCAGAATATTCCCTCGTATTGGAGTCCTAGTATTTCTTGCATTGCTAGCGATTCTCTGTAAGTATAGTCTGGTCTCATAACTCCGAATTCATGAGTTATTATGAGTAGGCCTCCATTATAGACGTAGTTCTCGAGTATATCTACCGCATCGTCCTCGAGTATAGCCATATCAGGTATAATTATTATCGGATACCTTTCCACTATGCTCTTCTCAGTTAAGTCTGTAGAAGAGACTATTTCCCACGGTATATGTCGGTGCATTCCTATTAATGAGAATCCTTCTACTTCACCGATATAGTATTCTGGTTTACGCCAGTAGTACTTATCATGTGTTTCTGGATCAAAAACTATACCCAAATACCTCAGAGGCTCTGCTCCATCTATATACTCCTCTATCTTCTCTATAACACTATATGCCTCCTCTACGGCACTGATAGCTCTCTGGTCGTTGAAGAACTGAGATGAAAACATTGTCACGATAGGATATCCTCCTGACGCCACTATCTCGTAGATTCCAAGTCTTATTGTGGGGGCAGGAGGGCTCTGGACGGGTCTGAGATCATAGAAAGCATTCCTGCTCACGAATACGGGTTTTCCATCGCCTAGAACTGCCTTTGACAACTTTGTTGCTATTGTCAACATACCGGGGCCTCTTACGTCTACTTCGCTTGCCTCAGCGAACACAGCGTCGAGATATCTTCTACTCTTGGCTACAACTATGTTTCCTCTTCCAGCCCATCCAGCCGGGTGACTGTTATAGAAGAATAATGTATCTGGGTTGGCTCTCTTCACGGCTTCCCTCATTCTAGCTATTGCTCTGACTGTTACATTGTATCTCCATTCCCAGGCGTCTCTGAACGCTATGTCTTCTATATTTGCTTCTTCGGGTAGATCCATCCCGTATTCTCTTCTGAATTTGAGTTTACAGTGTTGGCAGAAGCATGCTCGTGGTGGATCTGGAAGATATCTGAAACTATCAAGAAGGAGTCCGTGTGCTCCTGTTAGTCTTACGGCTTCCTCTACTTCTGGTACGAAGTAGAGGTCTAGTGCTGGGCTGTTTGGACAGATTAGGGGCCAATGGGGGTTCACAACTTTTTCGGCTCTAGGATAGTGTTCTAGTACTATAACTTCTCCTTTCTTGTTTCTCTGAGCCCAGTCAGGATGCATCCTGTATAGGTATCTGTTAGCTGTATGGGCTGCCATTACTACTACATGTATTCCTTCTTTCTCGCCTTTCTCCACAAGTTCTCTTACATCTAGACGGGTGTTTGGATGCTTGGGGTATAGAGAGCTTCCATTATAGAATACTCGTCCCCAAGCGTCTCTTGCGAACACGATAACTGTATTTGCGTGAATTTTTCTTGCTAATGCTATAATGTTGTCTGCGGAGATCTTGTTTGCGTAGAATCCGTAGGGGTCTTCTATATTGAATTGTAGCACACGTAGGGGTTTATTCCACCATTTGGTCAAGTCTCTACACACCGTGCTACCACACACTTGTTTCTAATATTTATCTCGACAAATAAAGTATTTATCGTGTTAACCATAATATCTGCGGGGAGGCTTTATCCGAGAAGCCTCCCTCTTAAAGAATTCGAGGAGTTCTAGCCTCTTCTCTCTCCTCTTCCTAGCCTCCTCAATAATCAGTCTCTGCTGGTCATCGACGATCTCCGGTTTAGGGACCAGGGAAGGTTTGCCTTCCGGAGACAAGTGTACTAGTGTAAAGTAGCTCGTCACAGTGTGCCTATACTCGTTCGTAAATGGATTATACGTCCTAACTTCTAGTCCTATCTCTACCGTTGTACGGCCTACATACGTCAGAGCGGCCTTGATATCTAAGATCTCACCTACAAGTATGGGTGCAATGAAGTCTGTAGCGTCGACAGCAGCTGTGACTGCAATGCCCTTAACATATTTCATTGCTAGGATTCCTGCTGTTTCGTCCAGTTCGTGAAGTAATCGTCCCGCATGCATAGCATTGTATGCGATAGTATCCTCGGGGTTAACCAGTATATGATTATCTAGAACGTATCTTTTGTCAAGCGGTATAACTCTCTTCAACTCTTTTGTCCTTACTCTTTCTTTTCTGCGTTTTAGGGCTCTACTATATAGTTCTTCTTCTATCTCTCCTTTGGGATTTATACAGGCGTCTATGAGCTTAGGCCTAATGTTTTCGTCGACAGCTACATACGTTGTGTGGGCTGCGGTCGTGATTCTTCTTTTTCCTGTAATAGGATCTTCCTCTTCAACGAGGATAGTGCTTTCTAGGCTAGATCGTCCGATATAGTCTATCCATGCTGTTATAACGGCGTTTTTCCCCAGTCTAACTGGATTAATAAAGAACACGTTGTCCATATGTACTAGAAGTGCTGGTCCTCTCGCAGCACGCATTGCACTCATGCTTCCTGTGGTCACCATCCATTTCAGGACTGTTCCTCCGTGAAGTATTCCTAGCGGGTTAATGTGTGTGTTTGTTACGAGGCGTACTGTTTCAATTACTGTGTCTGATATGGATAGTTCTCTTTTACAGGGCTTCTCCATAGAATCTCTACCCCGGGCAAGAAGAGTTGTTGCTGTGAGGATAATAATTCTAGTTAAGGACAATGGATTACGTGTGGAAACCTAGTAATATATGAAAATAAGCAAATGAGGATGCTCGTGGTGGATCATTCTTTCTTATGAGAAAAGATTGTATAGAAAGAAGACTACTCCTCTTCTTTGCCGGTTACTACTACTATGCCGCCGGCTTCCTCTATCTTTTTTATGGCGGATTCGCTCGCGTATGGCACTATTACTTTTACTGGTTTTGTTATTTTTCCTCTGCCTAGGAGTTTGTGGATTCCCATAGATTCTAGGTTAACTACTATCCTGCCTTCTTCTTGAGGCACGTTTGATGCTAGTTCTTGTTTTATGATTAGTTCCTCGAGCTGGTAGAGGTTCAATACTACCGGCTTGTATCCTACTCTTATTCTTGGCGGGTTAAACCCGTGTTTTCCGAACCAGGTAGGAGCATACTTTATTGTCCATGTCCATTCGTGTTTTCCTAGTCCTGCTGCTCCTTTTCCTCCTTTTGATCCACTCTTCCTATGCTGGCCTATTTGTCCCCAGCTCATGGTTCTGGTTCTTCCCCTTAGCTTTCTTGTTTTCTTCTTTCTTCTTACTACCATTCTGACACACCTCCGAGCTCAGAGCATTTTTATTATTAGCTCGTTTATTGCGGATCCCCTGTATCCTAGTTCTCCGCTGTTAGTGTAGTGTCTCTTTATTGTCTTCTTAAATCCTCCTCTTGGTGGGTGAAGCCTGAAGAACGGTTTGATCCCATACTTGTCTAGCTTGTGGAAGTATAGTTCTCCTGATAATAGCTTGTCTGCGAGTTCTGGTATTCCTCCGTAGAGGCCTAATTTCTCTGCGACGTATTGGTCTGTCAATGGCTTGTCTCCTAGTACTCTTCCTCGAGTGTAGAGTAGTTTGACTAGGGTTTCTCGATCTATTTCTCCCCAGGTTGCCCAGTCTTGAACCTTTCTCAGCATGTTTACTATTCCTGGTAGGCTGTCGTGATAAAGTGATGCGGCGTATTTTCTTCTAAGCCTTAGTAGATAGAGGGTTTTTTCTATATCAGGGTGGACGTCTGCTGTCCCCCTTAGTCTGATTACTGCGTATAACGCCATTGTTCTTCACCTCCTTTTAGTTCAATGCTATGTTCTTAGCCAGTCCAGTGGAGTCACGAACTTGTAGGTGTTTCTGAGAGCTAGGTATGTTGCTCTCGCAAAGTTGTAGCTTGTCCTTGTTTCTCCTTTTGTCATGGTCCACACGTCTTTTATCCCTGCCAGCGTCAATACTTTCTTTGCCACGTCTCCTGCTACTAGACCAGTGCCTTTTGGAGCTGGTTTGAGTATGACCTCAACGCTTCCACTTTTACCTCTTACCGTAAAGGGAACGCTGTGAGGTTCTCCACATGTACATTCCCAGCTTCCACAACCTCTTCTTATGGGTACAATGTTCAGCTTCGCGTTTCTTGTGGCTTTCTCGATTGCGAATCTGAATTGTCTCGCTTTCCCCTTTCCTAGACCCACATAACCGTCCCTGTTTCCTACAACTACTACTGCCCTGAATTTTGTAACTCTTCCCGCGTCGGTCATTTTCTGTACGATTTTAACGTCTATTACTTCGTGCTCTAGTCCTGGAAGTAGTATATCAACTATCTCTGGCTCTAGTATTGGAAGATTCTGTCTGAATATCTCGTCTATTGTGGCTATCTTTCCCTCCTTTACTAGCCTACCGACACGTGTCCTTGGAACCCATTCCTCCAATGTTGTGCCTGCATATGCCATCTTCATCTACCTCCTTACTGCTGCGATGCGTACTCTTGCTGTATCTTCTCCTTTACCTCCTCGAAGTGTGAAGGTAGGTCCTCTGGCTTAAATCCTCTCTTCAAGTACTCAGAGAACTGCCTATTGTAGAAGTCAGGATCACTGCTTGCTAGCTGGCTGGCCCACTCCGAGATATGTTTGCCCATGATTCTATCCTCGCTTGGAAGTATTTCCTCTGAGTGTGGGATTTCTAGTCCTGCGTCTATTGCTCCTTTTAGTGCGGCGAAAACCCTTGAGCCTTTCACCGGCTCATGTAGCCCTATGTCAAGTACTGCCTCCTTTACGCCCTTCTGTAATGCTCTGTATGCCGCTAGCATGCCTGTTAGGTATGCTGCTGAAGTGTTCTTTGTTCCCCCTTTCCATCCATAAAGTTTTACTAGTTCTCTGCTATGTGCTGCGGCGATTATCTTGTCTCCGCCTATCCTAGCCTCTGCTACCTGTACTATGATGTACTTGTTAGTTCTTCTTACTACGAATCTAGGCTTTCCTGACTTGATTAGTTTAAGCCTCTTATAGTAGTTTGTTTTTCCTTCTCTCCTTCTCCGCCAGGGTACTCTGTATCTTGGTCCATGCCCCATTACTGTTCACCTTTGAGTATTCCTTCTTCGATCATATGCCTGCGAAGATCTGCTAAGTTCTTGAAGCTACCTCCCTTTGCTAGACGATATAGCCGTCTATAAGTCCTTCTATCTATGACTTCATGATCCCTTAGCCATCTAAGGTATCTGCGTATTTTCCTGATCCGTGTGATCCAGTCTCTCTTTGGATCATGACGTGCTGTCTGTTTTCCTTTTCTACGTCCATATCCTCTTCTCCTTCCCTTGCGCCTTTGCCTGTGTCTTTCAAGCCATCTATGCGAGTTGCCTTTCTTTGGGCGAACTTGTATAAGGCCCTGCTTAATCAACGCCATAACGTCCGCTTTCGTGACTGCCTGAGAGATCTCTTCCTCGTGTTCTGGATCCGGGCTTATCCAGATCCTGCTCTCTCCCACGCCTAGGATCTCGGCCGCTAGCCTTCTCTGAAGCCTGTAATCCATATACTACACCTCTCCACCTACCCGAGTCTTATGGATTCGCGATTTTTAGACCTTTTTTCTCGGCTTCTTTTACTATTTCTAGTTTTTTCTTTAGCCCAACTGCGTGTGCGATGACCACGATGTGTTTCTTGGGGTCTAGACCTTCTAGCTCCTTAACATTATTCACATATACGGGTTCTAGGCCGCTTGGATGAAGCCCTCTTATTTCCTTCTGGGTCCGATATCCTACCTTTACTATTGGTGGATATCCTTTGAGCTGTAGCCTCATCTTGCTGTCGTTGCCCTTCGGCTTTCTCCAATACTCTCTTCTCTCAAACTTCCAGAATCTCCAGGAGAGGTACCTCCTGAAGACTGGTTTGTTTCTTCTTTTTGCAAGCTTGCGTTGTAGTTTCCTTTTCTCTCTTAGTTGTTGTCTAACTTCTTCGCTCATTACTGAGCCACCCCCTTCTCATAGATGTATATTCCGTCCATAAACTTTCTCCTGTCCTTGTCTTTTATCTTGGTAGCGAGTTCTATGTTAGCTGCTGTTTGCCCGACCTTCTCGATATCAATGCCCTCAACAATTATATCGTTGTTTTTCTTGTCTATTTTGACTGTGACTCCTGGAAGGATCTTGGCCACTCTATTAGCTTTCTCTCCCAAGAAGTTGCTTATAACTAGCTTGTCCCCTTCTACTTTAACATTCATCGGGAAGTGGCTGAATATTATCTTTAACTTATATCTGTATCCTTTCGTGACGCCAGTTATCATATTCCTTATGTGTGCAGCCAGTGTTCCAACTATTGCACGTTTCCTTGCATTTGCGAAGAATGTTTCTATAACTACGTGATTATCCTTCTTATAGATTAGTATCCCTTTAGGAACCGGGAGTTCTCTGGTTAGTTCTCCTTTCGGGCCCTTGACAGTTACCTTTGAGCCCTCTATTTCGACCTCTACCCCTTCTGGGATCTCTACTATTTTCTGTATGTGGACGTCTTTTGCCATCCGCTACCACCTACCCAGCGTTATCCAGGCGGTACTACCTTCTTAATAGGTCTTCCTCTCCCCTCTCCACCAATTGTAGACAAGGG
Source organism: Acidilobaceae archaeon (assembly GCA_027081695.1). Lineage (GTDB taxonomy): Archaea > Thermoproteota > Thermoprotei_A > Sulfolobales > Acidilobaceae > S143-63. The sequence continues at coordinate 8,993 of JALWJI010000063.1, forward strand.
AATATAGTTATTATCCCTCTGTAATACGAGTAACCGAACAGAAACAATAACACCGCTACAAGATTTTAACATCATATTTTATAATTTTACTTCAATAAACAATATCTATTGACGTGATGCAATATGGCTCCTCGTCCAATGACTAAGAACGCTCTCCTATCAGCTTTCGCAGGAGAATCCATGGCACATATGAGATACTTGATTTTTGCCGAAATCGCCGAGAAAGAAGGCTTCCCTAACGTAGCTAGACTCTTTAGAGCAGTGGCCTATGCCGAAAAAGTACATGCTTCAAACCACTATAGGAGACTGAGAGACTTCAACGAAGACGCACACGCATTAGCCGACGTCCCGATCGGTCCTGGAAACACCTCGAAGAACTTAGAACTTGCAATAAGAGGCGAAGAATTCGAAGTAAACGAGATGTACCCCGCCTATCTTGAGATAGCCAAACTTCAAGGAGATAAGGCAGCTATGGTATCATTCATGTATGCCTTAGAAGCGGAGAAAATGCATGCCGAACTCTTCAAACAGGCGAAAGAATACGTTGATAAGGGAGAGGACTGGCCACTGGAAGGATATATCTGGGTTTGCCCTGTCTGTGGATTCACATATGTAGGAAAGGAGCCTCCGAAGAAGTGTCCTGTCTGCGGAGTGCTAGGAAAGGATTTCGTGAAGTTCTAAGAGTAATTATAATAAAAATACAGGAAGTAGGTCTAGTAGACGTATGCTATAACGAATCCTCCTATTTTTCTCTCTAGAGCTTCTCTATGAGTCATTACGCCTTGGCTCGTGGTTAGTATGAGTACTCCTATGTCTCTGCTTGCAAGGTATTTTCTGAGGCTCTCTGGAAGCCTTGTGAGCTCCTTATAGCTTATCGGGATTCTGGGTTTTACTACTCCCGTCTTGTTTATTCTACCAAGAAGCTGGACCCTGAACTTGCCCCATCTGCCGTCATCAATATACTCGAATTCTCCAATGTATCCTTCTTTCTGTAACACACGTAGAACTGCGGCTATTAGCTTTGAAGCTGGCATTATAACTGCTTCTGATTTCCCTCGCATCTCAGCGTTCTGGATCGTTGCTAATGCGTTTGCTAGTGTGTCTAGCATTACCATGCCATCCTCACCCCTTTTCTTTACCGAGTCTTTTCAAAGCCTAAAAGAGGTGCTATCTCCCTGAAGCATTGTCTACATAGATATAGTCCATATTTCTGGATAACTGCGTCTCTTGTTCCACAACGCATGCATCTTTGCGCGCCTCTTCCCATCCTCTTAGGTTTCGGTGGCCTTACTTTGCCCATCACTTATCCACCTCGACTAAACGAATTTTACTCCGAACATCTCGTTTAGTAGCACCATTGTTTCCTCCGGTCTCACTCTGTGGCGGAGAGGTATATGTTGTTTGCGTGCCCTCTTTCTACGCACTATTCTATGTCCTGGCCTCTCGATGGTAATTATAACATCCATTCCGAGGATACCGACCTCGGGATCATATTTTACGCCTGGGATCAAGATATGCTCCTCTATTCCAAAAGCTATGTTACCATGCTGGTCTATGCTACTTGCCTTCACTCTATAGCCTACCGCTTCGAATGCTTTTTTGAGGAATTCTATCGCTTTTTCTCTTCTCAGTGTGACCATGACTGCTATATTCTCGCCTTTTCTTACACCGAATGCTCTTATCGTCCTCTTAGCTTTTCTGAATACGGGCTTCTGGCCTGTGATTTCCTCTAGTACTTTTGCTGCTTTTACTAGGCGTTCTCCTCCATATCCTAGTGCTATGTTAACTGTTACTTTTGCTATTCTGGGCTTTCTCATGGGGTTTTTCCATTCTTCCAGTATCCTAGTTATCTCCTCTGACTCCAGTGGTAGACTCATGCCTTAGCCACCTCCGGTAGGCTTATCAAGGGTTCTTCTTCACCAATTATGAATATGTAGTCTAGACTTGTCTGGAATTTTTCTCCTTTGAGATCCTCGAGTGTTACTATACTCCTCTTTCTACCCCATGCCCTTTGGACGTCTACTATCTTACCTACTCTACCTACGTTTCTTCCACCTACGATTATCGCTAGTTTTCCTGTTCCGAATCTCACATGCTTCTCTATCTTTTGCTCTGGTAGTGTTATGAGCAATGTGTCTAGGGTCTTGTATACGTCTTCTACAGGCTTTCTCGGATCCTTTACACGTATTAGGATGTTCCTACCATCGTAAAGGTTTAACTGTATGTGGCCTCCCTTTACCGTTGTCTTGTTCTCTATTCTTACTGGTTTGAGGCGTGCTTCTTCTTTAGGTATAGGATGGAGAACAAGGACTTTTGTTGGATAAGGCATTACTCTGTAGGTTTCTCCTGTGTCGACGACCTCGATTACATCCATGAAGCCTACTGGGAACTTGTAGTCTTTTCTTATCCTACCATCTACCTTGAAGTGTCCTTCTGCTATTATTTTTCGGGCTTCTCTACCGGTGCTTGCATACTGTAGTATGTCTCTCACTATGTAGAGGAGAGGTATGCTTCTCTCTTGAGCATGAGGACCCGGTCTAGGCTTAACTGCCCATTTCTGCTTCTTTTTGGATATAGGCCAGAATACAGGCGATGCCAGAGCCTTTAGTCTTTTCTGTCCTCCCATTCTTGCCATGATCTTCCACCTCCGCTAGCTCATGCCTCTTTCTCTTCGGCCTGTTCTTCCGAGGCCTCTTTGGCCTCTTCTACTTCTTCTATCTCTTTCCCGCTCCTCCTCTCGATTATTCTTCTCCTCCACTCATCGTCTAGTTTTAAAGAGACTATCATGACGTTCGACGGATGTATTGGCCTGAACACGGGGGTTTTATCCGCCTTTTCTATTGTTACGCCGTCCACGAATATAACATACCTTTTCAAGTCGACTCTAACTACTTCTCCCTCATGGCCCTTGAAGTCTCCTCTCATTATCCTTACCTTATCTCCTTTCCTTACCGGAAGATTCTTGACACCGTACTTTTCCTTGAGCTCGGGACTTAGAGGCGCTGTCATGAGTTTCTGTCTCTTGTGAAGAGGAGCATTAAAATATGCCTTCCTTTGTTTACGTGGTTGTTTGCTAGTTGTTAACCTAGCCATTTTCACTCCACCTCCATTTTACGCCTAGATTATGATTGTGGCTAGTTTTGAGACACGGGGCCACCTCTCGGCGGCCTCTCTAGCCACGGGTCCTCTTATTTCGCTTCCTCTAGGTGTTCCATCTGCGCTTACGATGACAACGGCGTTATCTTCAAAGGCTACCCATGTGCCGTCTGGCCTCTTGAAGGGTCTTCTTTGCCTTATTACAACGGCATATACTATTTGTCGCCTCATCTGTGGTGTACCTTTCTTCACTGTGGCAACTACAAGGTCTCCTACCGTTGCTTGTGGTAGCCGTCTTAGCCTTGTCTTTATGTATGGAACGTTTATTATCATGACTTCTTTTGCTCCGCTATTATCAGCTACTTTTACATAGCTACCTACTTGAAGGCCTGGGTTAAGACCCTTTCTAGATTCCACGGCTCCGTACTTCTTCTTTTTTGGCATTTTTTCCTCATCCCCCTATCCGAGAGTAATACTGGGGGTTTATGTAGTCTTCTTAGCGCCTAATACGACGAATTTAACTGTCTTGGATATTGGTCGTGTCTCTCCTATTACGACAGTATCGCCCGGCTTCACTGATATACAGTCTGGTAAATGTGCAGCGATCTTCTTACTTCTCCTCTCGTATCTCTTGTATTTATGATCGAAGTAGATGTATGTGTGCCGTATTATTGCTAGACGCTTCGCTCTGACTTTTTCGACTTTTCCTTCCAGCAGTACTCCTCTCACACGGAGGCTACCGTGCCATGGACAGTTTGGATCATTACAGATGGTTGCGGGTGGCTCAACACCCGGTATCTTTAGGTTTTTCACGGTTTTTGGCTTGGGCATTCTTGCTACCTCCACTTTACCCTCTTTATCCTCTTAGCTCTTTCTATTGGATCCCCAAATAAATAGTCTCCGCCTACAATAATCTTTCTACCAGACGGAAGCTCTAGCTCGAGGAGCACCTCATGCTTAAGGATACGGGCTAGTCCCCCGTCATCTTTTTCTATTAGGAGACTTCTCTCGGTTTCCCAGAAAATTTTTCCCTCTAATCCCTCCTGGGACTTATTAAAACTCCTAATTACACGGGCTCTTAGGCCTATCAACTCATGGAAAAAGATGTTTTTCTCGTCGTGCTTCAACTCTTCCTGCCTAGTTCTTCTTCTCTATTAATAGTAAGTATCCTTGCTATGTTCTTTTTTAGTTCTCGTAGACGCCCAGGGTTTTCTAGTGCCCCTGTGGCTGCCTTGTGTCGGAGAACTATTAGTTCAGACTCGAATTCTTCTAGTAGTTTCATTCGCTCTTCTCTACTCATCTTTCTTAGCTCTTCTGCTTTGATCTTGTGCTTCGCCATTCTCTATCCCCCCATTTATATTGCTATGCTTGTTCTTTTGACTCTATCATTTCTTGGATTTCCTCGGGCAACTCGGCTTCCTCTAACTGCTCTCTAAGCTCGCTTATAATATCTGCGACTTCGCTTTCTTCTTTTATTCTTACATAGTCTCCTGGCTTGCCTGGTTTCACTATTATTACTTCTACTCCGAGGACTCCCTTGGGAAGCTTAGCGTGTGCAACTGCCCTATCTACGAGTTCGTCCACAATGTGTCCTGCCTTATAGACCTTGCCTGCCCTGTACTTCTCGAATCTTGCTCTCTCGCTCGTCAGCTTTCCGCTGATCGTTATCTCGACTCCAACTGCCCCATTTGCCATTATTCTCCTTAGTGCCGCGAATGCTACTCTTCTAAAGTGGAATCCTCTTTCAATTGCTCTAGCTATTCTGAATGCTTGGACTCTTGCATCTAGTTCGGGTTTTTCGGGTTGGCTTACTGTTATCTGGACTCCCTGGAGGCCGAATACTGTACTGAAGATGTTCTGGAGCCTCCTAATTGTGCTTCCACGTTTTCCTATTATGAGTGCTGGTCTCTCTGCGTAAATGTGCACTCTTGAGCCTAGACCGGACTGGATTACAACTACGCCACTATATCCTGCCTCATAGAAGTTCTGGGCTAGGTATTCGTCTATCATAGCCTGGAGAATTCCTTGTCTAAGGAAGTGTTTCTTTATCTTTGTCATGCCCCGATCACCCCACCTCCATGACAGCTATCTCGACATGGCTATGAGTCTTGTTCTTTGGAGTTGCCCTGCCCCTAGCTCGGGGCATCCACCTCTTAAGAACTATCCCTTTATGTACAGCTATTGCAATAATCTTGAGCCGCTCAGGGTCTAGATCCTTTACCTCAGCGTTGTTCTCAACGTTCTTTAATAGCTTCAACATGTACTTGGCGGCCTTGACAGGGTATCTTCCGGCAGGCCAGCCCCATTTTGCAGCTAGACCTCTCCTGTGAGCCTGTTTTCTATGGGCATGCCTGAAAGGCACGGCTTCTTTTTTCTCTATAACTCTCTCTAGGAATTTCTCTGCGTCTTTCAGCTTCATCCCTCTTATCGCTTCTGCTACTTCCCTCATTACCTTGGGATGGACAGGAACATCCCAGAGCATGGCTTTTGCGATCTTTGACTCATCCCTGAACTTGAAACTATACTTCCATACCGGCATGATCTTTCACCTCACTACTTCGACGCTACGTGAAGGCTGCTTCTTGTTGCCTTGAGACCGGGTTCTCCGTGAGTGACGATCTTTGTTGTGTGACTGAACTCGCCTAGATAATGACCTATCATTTCTGGGACAATCCTTACGGGGACGAATTCTTTCCCATTATATACCGCAATAGTTAAACCTATCATTTCAGGTAGAATAACGAGATCTCTAACATGGGTCTTGATAACTGGGCCACGTTTACCTTTGCCGATTTTCCCTTTCTTCTTTACTTTCCTTATTTTTAGTAGAAGCTTCTTCTGAGCAGGAGTAAATCCTCTTAGCAGACTCCTACGTTGCCTCGACGGAAGCAGTTTTACAAACTCGTCTAGAGGCATCTCCAGCAGTTCTTCTAGGCTCTTCCCCCTATACCTGAACTTCTTCCATTCTGGCGGAATCTCCATATCTGCCACTTCTTTTCTCCCCTCATCGAGACGGAGTAGTTAGCTCCTTTAATACGTTCCGCAGGGAATTCTAGGTTTCCAGATATATAAAGTCTCTAGAGCCGGCGCTATAATACCCTTATCACCTGGATATGAGTGTAAGTATTCTTTTAGCAGCTTGCCTAGGCGTCCTAGCCACAATAACTCGCCCGCCTTCCTCAACAATTCTCTTCCTCATATCCAGATCGTGTTTCTCGGGTACAATGAATACAATCGTTTTACCTCGTTGAACTAGGTTTCTAACGATCATCCAAGGCGGTTCGTCGTCTATTGTTTGTTCTAGATCTGTAACGACTATGATCCTGCGTGTTGGCTCCGAGACAGCTTTTATAGCACCCGATATATTCGTTCTACCGTAGAAATCCATGTTTAATAATATCTCTGCTAGACTTTTCCTACTAAAAGGACCATTATATATGGTATATTCATGTGAGAAAGTCACAATTTTACGTATATGTTTAGAGAACAATGAAGCCACAAGTATTGTCCAAGATGCATAGGGCTTCATACTTGAACTAGTGTCGATTGCTAGAGAGAGTTCTTTCGTCTTAAGCTTTGTCCAGAATACTAATGGTCGGGGAGACATTCTTATAATATTATATAATGATGCCCTGAGATCGAGCCTAGCACCATAATTATTCTTATATTTTCTTGACACTAATGAGAGCCCATTCCTCGAGGCAAGCCTTGTAAGCATGCGAGATAAGCTCATAACAATTCTATCTCTTCCCTCTTCAGTAGAACTTCTATAGAGTCTTCTTAGGATTTCTACAGCCTCCATGTACTCCATTCTTAAAAGTATGGGTTCAAGCTCGTCCGTCGCAACTGGTATACCGCTCGCCAGAGACTCTGTATGACCTATTATAAGCTCCGCCGATTCCAGCAATTCCTCTACTTTTTCTTTATTTAATGTTCCTAACCGTGTACCATCTCCGATATTCTTTAGCAGTTTCTTAGTTTTATCAATGTAATAACCCGACATGTCTGCACGGGCAGGATCTAGAGATAAAGCATATGTCTTTGCTTCTTTTAGTGCTTTTGCCGCATATATTGCTGCTTGGAAAAGCGTCTTTTTATCTCCTTTTATAGTGGCTGGAGGTTTCGATCTCCAGAGTAGCTCAGGATCGATCCTGCCTAGGAGGGCCTCGATATCGGTGTCTTTTAAGTCTTTAAGGTAGGATGCTAGGAGAGATGCACCTTTCTCTTCTTCCATCGATTCCAACGCTGTAGATAGCATTTCGATAGAAATGTTATCTACATAGTTTCCTCTCATTACCATTTCCTGGACTATTTCCGGAGTTAGTTCTTTTGATCTTTGTAGAAACGAGAGTATCCGTTCAGGATCCCTCACAGGTCGTCCTTCGAGTATACGGTTTTTCACTGTCCTAGCTATTTTCTTTGCCGTTGATATATCGTGTTTCTTTATGGCTGCTTCTCCTATTTTCAGAAGTGCCGATTCTGACAGGTTAGACAAATACTCGTCGTCGAAACCCATCTTTGACTCTATCTGCAGGTATATTTCGTCTCTTGTTAGTCTTGTTTTCATCGACTTGGCAGCGTGAAGCAAATCACTATATCCTTCCCTAGCTAATTTATATGCTATACTCCATAATGCCCTGTTATCGGCTATTTTTTCGCGTCCTTGAGGACCCTTGATAGCTCCTATTCTCTTCAACTTCGTGTAAGCTGATTTTATCTTGACACGCTCTTTTTTCTTTGCATGTCTAGTTAATCTTTTAATTGATACATGCGTTCCAGGCCTCGCTCCCAGGACTTCTAGCTCTTTCATGATCTCTTGGTGTATTTTCTTTACTCTCTCTTCAAATCTATCGTTTTGAGTAATGCTCAAAATCTTCTCACGAATATATTTTTCATCTTTTTTCAGCGTTGTCCAAGACGACTTGATAATTAACACTAGTTCATCGACGTCAAGCCAATCCTTGCCCAATAATCCCATATAGTTCTCTGATAACGAGTATGAAACAAGTACCTCTCCTGTGCCTATTCGTTCGCCTTCTCTCCTAAACTCATCTGCCAGTACTAATAGTATTGTCTTTAGCTCTTCAAGAGAGTATCGTGTCATCAATGCTTGTCACCGACCGCAGTACTTCTAGGATAACGGCCTTATCCTCTGGACGTTTCACGAGAATGGTTTTCGCCGCGTAAATGATGTCATCGATGTCTACTTCTTGTTTTCCTTTAAGTTTTGCCACTGCTTGCGACATTCTTGCCCACATAACGAACTCCGCTGTACCTGGCTTATACGTTAGCTTTGCATTTCTTAAAGACTCTATAATATTCATCATTATATCCTTGATGTAGCCCGGTATAGTGACGTCTTTTCTCGATCTGAGATCAATAATTCTGGATTCTATATATCTCGGGGGATAATTGAATTCTATTCTGACTACTCTTCGGAGAAATGCATCGCTTAATTCATTCTGTGCTATATCCTCGGGATTACTCGTGAATATTATCTGGAACCCATCCCCCGACGCTTTAAATACTCTTTTTAGTTCTGGCACTATTACACGTCGTTTATCAGATATGTCTAAAAGCAGGTTTTGAAATTCTTCGCTGCTTCTTCTGATTTCGTCTATAAGGATCCCTGTATCTAGTATTATCGAGGCAAGTATAGGCCTCGGTATAAAGCTCTCTTCGTTAAATCCTACCTTCATTGCAAGTAGCGGATGGAAATCGCCTATTACTTTGTATTCGTCATAGTTCTCGCTGCACGGTAGAACAAACGGTCTCTTTCCACTCCATAGCTCGAGTAATGCCTCTCCGATCTCTGTTTTCCCGGTGCCTGGAGGTCCCTCGAAGAGTACTGGTCTTCCGTTCATGAATGCTGCAAAGGTGAGGGAGATCAATTTCTTGTCTACGATGAGACCGTATTTTTTCTCGAGTATTTTCTGAGCGGCATCAATATTTCTTACTGGGTTTTCGAGATTCGATCTAATTACCTCTTTGTATATTTCTCGTACTTTTTGGTAAATATTATCTGTGCTAGTAACGCTCATTGTGCTTTCCTCCGATTTGTGGTGTTGTCTCACCGTTAGGATTGATCTTGACGGCGAAGGGTTATTTGGTTGTGGTTCCTACCCATATGCGAAGCTCAGATCTATTCTCTTTTCTTTGATGTATTCTCCAGGTTGATACATGTTCTCTATACCTATATCTTGTTCAAAACGTTCTAGTGCTTCGCATAGCTCCTTGAAGGGACACTTACTACACTTTGCCGGTCTTCTGTCGCCGTATGGAACTATCCCATACTTCTTAACTAGGACAATGTCGTCTATGACCCGGAACAAGAGTCCTATTTTCTCGCTATCTAGTTCTGATATTCTTTTCGCAGTCCGGTATTCTATCCTGAGAACTACTCTTTCATTGTTCCTACGTAGCATTAGTCCGTAAGCCGTTGCTTGAAGT
>JALWJI010000064.1 GCA_027081695.1 Acidilobaceae archaeon
ATGTAGTGCTCCCTTGTCTAAACGCGTATCGATTAACAGTATTTAACCCCTTTTATATGACGTGTGAGCATAGGAGTCTGAACACAATGAACTGCGACAATAAGAAGGTGCTAGAGAAACTAGTAAAACATATGAATCAATCAACTAGCGAGGCTCTCAGCATGATAAGAAGAAACTATGAACTACGTCCTCTTAATGAGGAGAGCACTCCGCTCTCCACGATATTAGAGAGATATGCTGCAAATCTTCTAGCGCCTATATTTTATTATATTAGGGAATCTTCTTCGTGCAAGGAACTAGAGAAGCTCTTGACTTTTATCGAGAGATATAGAGGATTGACTCCTCCATAGTATGTATGCTATCACGTGTGTAGCTAGATAACTATGAGGACCTATGCTTAGTTCGCTATGCTTGTATCGTTTTAACGCTTCGTGGAACATGGCTGGAGGATCCTTATGAGCTCCTAGTACATAGACCGTTTTCTCTTTTCCAGAATAGCCTTCGATTGGTTTACCCTTCTCGCTAAGGTATACTAGGTCATAATACTTAGAAAGACCTCGTAAGTATTTATCGACTGGTTCTTCTCTTTTGACTAGACTAGTTTCTTTTCCCCTTAATGCCTTCAATATTTCTAGAACAGCTTGTTTTTCACGTCTAATTGTGCCTGTTGGCCTATATTCGAGTATTGTGATTATCTCGTCGTTTTCAGGAAAAACACCATGTACTATTAATTGTTTTTCTTTTTGAACCCTCGCGTATTGCTCTATAATTATAAAGGCCCTTGCTAGAATGTCTATTCGTTTATATAGGCCCGCGTATCCTTTGAGCTTGATCTGTTTCACTGCTGGCTTTTCTGGAAAAACTATCGTAAATATGTAGTATTGGTGGTTTCTGCCAGTTTCTATCATTGTTTTAGCTCGAGTATTTTATTATGGATCTCTCAATATTTCTTCAATTGCTTTTTTAGCTTGTTGATATGCTTGTTCTTCATCGGGCTTTGTTGTTTTAGGATCAAATGGATATTGCCCTAGTACTAGTTTGACTGTTCCATCTTCTAGCTCCGCGAATAGCTGTGGTAGTGCAGCCATTCCTAGGTCGTCTGTTAAACCGTGATTTATAGCATACATGTAGTCTTCTTTCTTTATTTCTAGTTCTACTCCTAGTTCCTCGGCTAGTTTTTGTGCGAGTTTTTTCCATGCATTGTGTAGTGGGTGGAATTCTGCTGTATCTAGCACGATCTTAACTATTTTGCCCATATTTTGTCCACCTTTCTTTGTTGATTTTCTGTCTTCATTGAACGGATGTTATCGGCTCCACTATAATTAAGTTATGGTGTTCCTTATAGTAAGTCCTCACATATCTGTTTCATGACTAGAGCATCTTGTTCTAATATGGGACTTTCACTTATTACGACTGCTCCTATTCCGGTCTCAATATATGCTTTACATACCGTCTCCCATGAGGGACCGTATTCTTCTGCGAGTGTATGATGTTCTCTTTCTCCCCCTGGACCATACTCAATCTTAGAGAAGTGTGTATGGAGCGGTTTCAATACATAGTTTCCAAGCTCTTTTTCTAGCTTATCTATAACCATTATTATGTCGTCGACTGTTCTTACATGATTACCTTCATATCTCGCGTATAAATGTGCCCAATCAATTGTTGGTCTACATCGCTCTCCTATTTCTCGACAGATCTCTATTATTTCATCAACGTCTCCTATTGCTGTTTTTCGACCCATAAGCTCAGGGCTCAGGCTCGGTGTTTTCACCCAGTCTGGTAACTCTTCTAGGACTCTCTTGTAGCCTTCAATAGCCTTCTTGAGCGCCTCTCTTTTATCTTTATATCCTTTATAGTATCCGGTGTGTACGACAACTACGTAGGCTTTCATCCATTCAGCCGCTTTCATCGAGTCTATTATTCTCTTAATGCTTGCTTCTACTTTTTCAGGTTCTTTGCTTGCTAAATTAATATAGTATGGGGCATGTAGACTCATTACAACATCGTATTTTTCTGCGTTTTCTCCCAGTTTCCTTGCTTTTTCTTCCCCTATGCGTACTCCTCGTACTGCTTCGTATTCCATGGCGTCTAGCCCGATGCTCCTGAGGTATTCTGGTGCGTCCTCCATTTTTCCTTTAAATGAAATTGGTTTCCCTGCTGGGCCGAATCGTAATTTCATCTCTGTGTCTCCCTCCCATTCGTAGAGGTTTGGTCTCCTAATGCTATTAGAAGGTATGGTATAGATCTAGAGTTTTGGTTTAGCATTCTAGGCTTTTAATAAGTTCTTTATATTTTTGCTTTGGTCTCTTGTAGTAGATTTTTACTTTGTCTGAGAGGTATGCGTGTGTGAACTGTGTTATCCATTTTGGAGGAGTTGTCCTGTAAGATATAATGTTAATATTGTAGTTTCGAGATACAAGGTAATATAGTGCTGGCCAGGGATCTAGTCTAGGCTTTTTAGACATGCTCCAGAGCATTATTATGTTATAGGTTTCTCCAGGAAGGTGGTTTAGGTCTGTATCGATTTCGATTGCTTGTTTTAGAGCTATTAGTGGCTCGGGTATTCCAGGCATGAACGGCGCTTCTTCTAGAGCCTTGATTACTGCATCAAGGTTATTGGATTGTTCTATTATTGGCAGGGCTTGTCTGCCGAATATTACTAAATTATAGGTATCTTTGCATTTGTCAAGTATTATCTTTATCGTATTGATAGCCCAGGCTCTTTCAAGGGATTTAGTAGAGTCTACTAGAAGGGTTATCATGTTTATGAGTCCTCCTGTTAGCTTTTTGATACATTCATTAGTATCGATATTAGTGAGTTTTTAGAGTTGGCATGGTTCCATTCGAGCAATTTCCTATTAGTTAACTCTCGGAGGATCCCTTTTATTTTGACTTGTTGAAGTGCTCCGACTGTAACATAATGTACGTCGATTCCCATATTCCGTGCGTATAGTGATGCATGTTCTATGGGCGTTCCAGTATTGAACTCTCCATCGCTTATAATAATAATTTTTTTCTCGGAAGTGTACGTTCTGCGTAATAATTTTACTGATTCAACGATAGCATCTCCTGGTGCTGAGCCTTCGTATGTCTTTGTAATCATGCCTAGTGCCCGAGCCAAGACATCGTATTCTGTTGTTAAGGGTACAACTGGCGAAGCATATCCCGCAAATAATACGAGCCCTATTTTTCCTTTTCTCGACAATATTCTTTTCGCCGAAATCGCTAGAGCGCTTAAAGATGATGCTAGCTTGTGTGGAAGGAAGTCTCCGTGTGATTTCGCCATACTTATGGAGACGTCGACCGCGTATACGACTGCTGGCATTTTGCTCACCTAGTATTGGCCTGTTAGTAAAAGTGTTTCTAGCTGGTAGGGTAAGATGACCGGTATCGCTTTGAGGCTGAGTAGGAGTTCTTCGAGTTCTGTTTCCTCAAGTTTTTCTCTATAGAAGTACACTAGGTCAAGCCAAGAGTATGCGTGGAGACCTAGTTTTTCGGCAAATTGTCTTAGTCTTATATCCTCTGTTATCAGTACGTAACCGCAACTCTTAGCATGTATTAGTGTATCTCGTTCTAGGCTAGATATTATGATCCCCTTTTCTTGGATACTTGTCTTTCCACACTCAGTTCCTATCTCTATTCCTATTGGTGACCTCATGTTTTTCTTGAAAAGGGCTCTTGCCTCTAGGACTTCTAGGTATGATTTTAAAGATCTCGGTATGAAAATCATGTAGCCTTGTTCTCTAAGTATACTTACAAAACTAGATAATCTAGAATTATATAACACGTAGATTGCAGATGGATCTATCAAAATATTATTTTGTTCACCCAATAGTGGTTTATCCTTAATATCTGTTGCTCCTAGTAGAGGTAAAACCTCCTTTTCTAGCAGATAATCAATTATCTCCGTACAGCTTGAACCACTAAATTCGCAAATATAGTTAAGCGTGGCATTCTTCTCCGTATAGAGTTTCAGTGCAATTTCTTTTAGGTCGATTGTACTTAATAGTCGCCTGACTCCTTCTCTTACTGCCTCTGCCACACTGGCATATAGTCCCAGCTCTACGAGTCTTCGTAGTCTTTCTTCTAGTACTCCTGTAATATCAACGCTGACAACCATACCCGGTATACCACATTAGCATTGGTTGGCAGAGTAATAAATACGATATCTATCAGGTATTTGTGGATTGAGAAAGCCGGAGAAGTCATGAAATAATATGCTTAGGAAAAAGAAATTTGGTTTAGAGTTTTCCAGTAAAGACTAGTTTTGTGATGGTTATGTTCTTGCTCTGCCGAAGATCCATCCTACGGCTATTACTGCTGCTAGTAGTACGACTGTGCTGAGGCTGCTTATTGTTGTTACTCTGCTCTTGAGCTCCTGGTTGGCTGTGGTTAGGTTCTGGTCTAGGTTCTGTATCTGTCCGGTTAGTGTGTTCTGTAGGTTGTCTAGCTTGGTGCTTAGTGTGTCACCTACCTGTGATACCTGTGATGATAGGTCGTTGAATCCGTTGCTTATGCTTGTCTGTAGGCTTGTGTTGACCTGGTTAATTAGGTTCATTACTTCTACCTTTGCGTTGTCTATCTTCTGCTGTGTGGTTTGTATGTCGTCTCTCACTCTGCCCTCGCTGGCTGTTATCGCGTTCTGTATGTTGGTGCTCTCTGTTGAGATTGCGTCAGTGATTACTGTCTGTGCGTTGGTTATCATGCCCATTATGTCGTCAAGCTTCGTAAGGTTGCTCTTGATTATTCCTAGGTCGGCTAGTATTGATGTTGCATAGCTTGTTAGGTTGCTGCTGAGGTTTGCTATGCTTGCTAGTATTAGTTCTCTGTTGGTTCTTATTCCGTTGCATAGTA
>JALWJI010000065.1 GCA_027081695.1 Acidilobaceae archaeon
GTATGGTATTACCGCTGACTTTGTGATGAGTAGGGCTGTCTGAGACCACGGAAATCTCTCTATTCTAATAATATAAATAAAAATTATTAGATCTACATCTTGACTAGGATTCGTGATGGTATCCCATTTTCGTATATTACTTCAAGTGTCAGATCTAGGTCGCCTAGCCTTACTAGTGGGTCCATGTCTTTTCTTACTCTTTCCAGAGCTATTATTCGATTTTGGAGACTTCTCACGACATCGACAAGTATGTCAAATTCCTGCTTTGGAGTAGGATTAATTATAGCCTTGGCCTGGCCGAGAGGTATCTCGGTTCCTCCAAGCTTTCCTCCACCTGCAGCTGTAGAGAGTAAATTCTCTAGTTTAACAAGTACTTCTGCTTTTGCCTTAGCACTCTCAAGTCTCCTGAGTAGCTCTCCTAACTCACCCTTGAGTCTAGTTATCTCCGCGTCAAGCTCCTTAATTAGGTCTCCGACACTCGAGTATCTCTTTATATCGAGAAGTTTGGTTTGTCCTGTCGCCGCCATTCTTTGAACCCTCCAATATCCTTTTCAATCATTATTTTATGATGTGCCATTTCGTTATTTTAGCTTTAATGATATAAATCAAGAACAGGGGTTACATAGGAGAATAAAGTGTCTAACTGATAAGGGGTATTTGGCTAATGCTAGGCAAAATAATGGATCCAAAAGAGATAGCAGAGAGGTTTGCTAGATCTTTATCCTCTAGTCTACATGCTTTCATATTTGATTCGTCCTTGGTTGATTCAGGCATAGTGTCTAGAATAGTTGCGGTTTCTGGAACGGATCAGTATCTCAAAAGGTTCGTCAAGGATAATGTAGTTGTATATGCATTAGATGTCTCTAAGCTAGAAAAAAGATGTAGGATGGAGACATGCAGGAATGTTCCCAGAGAACGCTACAGGATTTGCTTATCTGAGTGCTTAAAACAGCAGACTGATGCTATGGCGAGAGTTGTTGCTCAAAGTATAATGGATGCTGTTGATCTTTTAGGATGAGGGAAGCCTAATGGACGATGAGAAAAAAATTGAAGAAGTAGAGTTAAGGGAGCCAATTCTTCTGTATAGTGACGTGATTGTATGCCCTGTATGCGGGAAAAAATCCCTCGAAGTATCATCGTATCTGTATACTGTTGATTATTTTGGCAGGATATTGATGACTAGAGGTATATGCACTAATTGTGGATATAAGTTTAGAGACGTGAAGCTAGCCGAGCCAACGCGTCCTAAGAAGATTATTGTCTATGTCCAGAGCGAAAAACAGCTAAGATACTTGCTTGTTAAATCGGCATATTCTTATCTAGCGATATTAGAAAAAGGCTATGAGATGATACCGGGCCCGGCAAGCACAGGTTTTATAACTACAGTTGAGGGTGTTCTTCACAGGTTCCAAGAGGCTTTATCAATTGCCTGCAGTGGCGCAGATAATGAACAGTGTCTTCAAGAAAAGGAGTGGCTTAAGAGAGCTATCGACGGATTAGAGAAGTTCACGCTCGTTATATGTGATTATGAGGGTGCTTCTAAAGTTGTAGGAGATGATGTAGAGGAAGAACCACTCGATGACTATTGTATTGGAAAGAAGCCTGAATGGTTAGAGCTCCCACAGACGTGATTTATTTTTGATGAGCGTTACTCAACTTTGATTTCTGTCTCTTCCTTCGTCTCTTTCTTTTCCTTTTTCTTTAGCTTGATATCCAGCACTCCGTTCTTATACTTCGCGACTGCAGTCTTTGGATCGACTTTTACCGGTAGTTCGATCTTCTTATAGTATTTCTTACCATTCTCGGCACGGATCTCAACATAGTCTTCTGTCGCTTTCACCTTTATCTTCTCTTTTGGTATGCCGGGTAGCTCTGCTATTACCCATACTTCGTCATCTGCATCTATTACATCTACTAGAGGCTCTATCTCTTCTGAGACTATGGTCTTACCAAACTTAGTCTTTCTAATGTTTCCAAACTCTTCGACTCGTGGAACACCGTCTGGACCGATAGTTATCCTTACTCCATAATAGTATGGTCCGCGTATGTTGGTGCCTCCTTCGCGTAGAAGTCTCTCAAACTCTTCTTCGAAGTTCCTCATGGTGTCCTCGATGTCTCTAATTATTTCGTCGAATATGTCGAATATGCTTCTTCTCTTTCTCCACTCCATTTCAATCACCTCCATTTTAGAAGAATATAGTATTCTGGTGTACTTATTCATTTGGAGGTAAAACAGTTATCATACACAATTTTATCGAAGACCAATATTTATCTACGCTTAATAGTGCATTTGAAAAGTGGTCTTACTAGTAGTCTGGACAGGGTGGAGATAGTGTCGGATAACCGTTTGAAATACGACGTAGTAGTAGTAGGCCTGGGACCTGCTGGTTCATCGCTTGTTTACTTATTAAGAAATACTGGATTGAAGGTTGCTGGCATCGATCTCGTAGACTGGGATGGTATTTGGGGAAAGCCATGTGGTGACGCAATAGGAGAGCATCATTTTGATGAGACAGGTCTTCCAAAGCCGTCAGGCCCATCACTAAGGAACCGCGTTGAAGGAATCGACATTTATAGTCCATCGGAGGAAATACGACTACGTGTAAAGGGTCTAGGCTACATAATAGACAGGAACGAGTATGGAAAAATGCTTCTTAAGGAGGCAGAGAAGGCCGGAGTAGACCTGTATCTCAAAACACAGGTCAAGGCACCGATACTTGAAGACGGTAAACTAATTGGTGTAAAAGCAAAGAATTCGGATGGAGATTTAGTTTTTGAAGCGAAAATAGTAGTAGACGCAACGGGCACCGGCGCTGTTCTGAGAAGACGTCTTCCTAAGACTTGGCCAGTAAACGAGCCTTTGAAGCCGACAGATGCGAATATAGCATATAGGAAAATACTAGATCTAGAAGATACTATCGAGGACTACCAATACATTAGGATCTATGTCAACCAGAGGATCGCCCCTGGAGGATACTGGTGGTTCTTCCCAGAGGGGCCTAGCAGCGTTAACGTAGGTTTAGGAGTACAGGGAGGAAGAGGATATCCGAGCCCCAAGGAAATATATGAAAAAGAACTAGCACACCGCCCAGAGCTGAGAAATGTCAAACGAGTAAAAGCAGATGCAGGAGCAATGGTACCAACAAGAAGACCAGCAAACACACTCGTATGGGACAACTTCCTAGGAATAGGAGACAATGGATACACAGTAAATCCCGTTCACGGAGGAGGAATGGGATATGCAATGAGCGCCGCCTTCTACGCATCAAAGGCTATAGTCGAGGCATTCGAAAAAGGCGACTTCTCCAGATACGGTCCACTATGGAAGACCAATCTAGACTATATGAAAGGTATAGGAGCAAAGCAAGCGGCACTAGACATATTCAGGATATACCTGCAGTCACTGACCGACGAAGAAATAGAATGGGCTCTTAAGAACGGAGTAGTAAAAGCAGACGACGCATATACAATAAGCGCCGACGGAGAGCTAAAAGCAAACCTAGGCGTGCTCGACAAAGCACGAGTCCTCATAAGCATGCTCAAACGCCCAGTAATGCTACTTCAGCTAAGAACTGTAGGAAACTATATGAAGGAAATAAAGAACCTCTATCAGGAATATCCAGAAAACCCCGATGATCTTGAAAAATGGGTAAGCAAGGTAGAAGACCTCTACTCTAGATTCAAATCAGAGCTAAATATAGAATGGTAATACAGGTTTAACAGTTAGGTATTCTAGAGTGTTTTTCCGCCTATAGCTTGAGAACCATAACATACGCGTCTTCTCCATCTCTGTAATACTCTCTCACAATTCTTGCTTTCTTGAATCCAAATTTCTCGTATAGCCTTATAGCTCCTATGTTTGAGACACGGACTTCCAAGTAAATAGACACGACCTTGTATACGTTTTTCATAGCATCAATAGTATGCTGGAGAAGGGCGCTACCAATGCCTCTACCCCTATATTCTTCCAGCACAGCTATTGAGATCAAATGTCCGACCCGTGTAGGAGCAGAGAACATATGCTTCATCTTGTCTATTATTCCGACTGATCCTTCTTCTAGCTCATTATATACGCCGAGTAGAACAGGATCTATAGTATATTCTACACGTGACATAGAGTAGCCAACAATAGTGTCGTCGATTTCAGCCACAAAAAAGCTCTCTCCCCACTCATTTA
Source organism: Acidilobaceae archaeon (assembly GCA_027081695.1). Classification (GTDB taxonomy): domain Archaea; phylum Thermoproteota; class Thermoprotei_A; order Sulfolobales; family Acidilobaceae; genus S143-63. The sequence continues at coordinate 4,178 of JALWJI010000065.1, forward strand.
GAATAGATAAGAAGAACCCATACCAATAGTTTTCCGGGAGAGATCTCATGTTCACTAACATGACCGACGGTAAGTCTTCTACTTTTGCCTTTCGTATAATGAATCCCGTCTTATTGTCTCGTGCTTTTAGGGGCTCTGAAATCACCATTACCTATACCACCACGGCGCAAACAGAGTATTTTAGACCATGAATCTTCTGCCTATGATTCATCAAGTATTTCATTTGAGGTATTGGAGCGAATATAGATTACCCTGTTAACCTACTATTCAGATAGTGGTGCTAGTTATAGGGTAGAGCGTGATAATTGTTGACAAAGAAATCGCTATGGAGTAGGGAGATATGGCATCCTACTAGCGATATACATGGTAGTGTCAACAAGTACCTGGCCGGGAAATGTATAGTTGTAGGGCTTACTGGAAGCGTAGCGGTCTACAAATCGATAGATATGGCGAGATGGCTTATTCGTCGCGGAGCAAACGTAATATTTGCAGCCACGCGACCTGTGCTGGACTTTATAGGAGAAAAACTATTGTACTGGGCTTCTGGAGTGCCCCCGATAATAGATATGGGAGGGGAAGTAGAGCATATTTCGCTCATGCGTGGATGTGATGGCATGATTGTTGCTCCTGCAACTCTTTCAACGCTTTCAAAGATGGCTTATGGCGTCCTCGACAA
>JALWJI010000066.1 GCA_027081695.1 Acidilobaceae archaeon
GTCCAGAAACAAAGCGTCCAGTACATCAGCCTAGACCATGCACTAGAAGGACTAAGCATACCGCTCCACGAGGGAGCCTACCAGTACTACGAGGAGCAGGGACTCCAGGTACCAGCCGAGTTCCAGCCAACGGGCTAATCAAACTCCTACATCTATTATGGAGGCTCCCCGACGGGAGTGTAATAGAATTGAACAAGTTTTTTCTCATAATCATCGCAATATACTTTCTATCAATACTTCTACTTCCAATCCAAACGGTTTCTATTACGTGTGATAACTCAACCTATAAGACAATAGCTCCAGATTACACAATAATAATATATAATTGGACTCATAGCGTGGAAAACACACCCATAATAGAATACTACAAGGTCGAGAACGGCAGACTAATAGAATACATGGCAAAGACAAAAAGCTTCGGAGCAGGACACCCGTACAGCGCAGAAGAAATAGAGGGAGTCTTCTACTATGAGGGAGACTACATGGTCTACACAGGACATATCATATACAGCAACCAGCTATCAATAATCGGCCTTAAAGAATACAATAGTTCAATAACACTCGAAGTACAAGAGGAGAAAGTATATAGTTGCATGGGATTCGAGAAAGCAGACATAATAGTGAAGACTAGTTTTCTCATATCATATTTGTCTGATAGATAGTAGAAACCGCTTTACGTAAGAAGATTGTATCTGCTGATTGTTATAAATATATTCGAGCGCCCATGGTTTTAAAATGGAAACAATTGTTTCTATCTCATTGGAATCAAATGAATGGGTGTACCGATGTGTCCCGTAACACTAGTTATAAGAAAGACGTGGAGTGGTCTGCTATTGTTGTTAAATCAGCAGTATTCGCCGCTCTGGTTCTAGCGGCCACTATGATAAGCGTCTATACTCCCATTACAGAGGGCTATTTCAACCTCGGGGAATCCATGGTGTATACTGCCGCGATACTAGGAGGTCCATATGTAGGACTGATAGCTGGGGGTATAGGTAGTGCTCTCGCCGATATAATATTGGGTTATTCGCATTATGCTCCCGGAACACTAGTTATCAAGGCTATAGAGGGATACTTGGCTGGATGGATATTCCTAAAGTTCTCGAGGTTACCGAGCGAGAAGCGTAGAAGCATGATCTATATCTCCGCCCTACTAGTTGGTGGAGGCATAGCACTTGCAGGCGCTTTCCTCTACGCTGGACTATATGGAGGGACAACGGAGCTCAGCATATGGGGAAAGACTATAGCATTCACGATTCCTCTGGGCGCCTGGCTAATGATAGGAGCCATTATCTCAGTTGTAATCCTGTACATGGGTATCCGGAGAGACGAGTTACTTGGAGTAGCAACCTTATCCATGCTACTCGCAGGACTAGAAATGGTAGCGGGATACTTCATATATGAGGCAACCGTCATTTATAGCCTAGGCCTAGGCGAGATGACAAACCCATTAGCGGCTGCTGCAGAGATCCCGGTAAACCTTGGACAAGTAATAGTGGGTGCTGCAATCGCGTCAATAGTGGTATCATCGGTATGGCGTGCTCAGAAATGATACACGTAGAAGACCTAGAAGTGATATATGAGGGTTCTCAGAAACCGGCCGTTGAAGGAGTAAACTTCGATCTCCGGTCCGGCGAGCTAAAAACCCTAACAGGTCCAAACGGTGGGGGTAAGACAACTATACTTAGGGCCATCACCGGGCTCATCCCTTCATTCTATCCAGGAATAGTTAAGGGACATATCGAGATAGATGGTTGTAATCCACACGAATGTGATCCCCGTGAAAAGGTGTTTCTACTATTACAGGATCCAAAAATCCAGGTTACGGGAGCAACAGTTCTCTTGGAGGCTGCATCCCCACTAGTTCTCCGTGGCGTAGATAGAAGGACAATTATGAAAAGAGTTATGGAACAACTACGAGTATATGGCTTATTGGATTACCAGTGGACTCACGTATACATGTTGAGTAGTGGCCTGTTGCAGAGGACTGCTCTTGCTGCGGCAGGTGTTCTAGGGTCTAGGTATTTGTTGCTGGATGAGCCGTCTAGTTTTCTAGATAGGAGGGCTAAGAGCGTACTGTATAGTATTTTGGACCGGCTCCGGAAGGAGGGAGTTGGAATACTTGTGGCAACTCATGATGTGAGGTTGGCGGAGCTCGCTGATGAATCCTACATTGTTAACCGGGGGTTAAACAGAGGCATATACAGGGCCAGCATGCGACAACAGCTTCATCCCCCTAGAAATGGTAGTGAACTAGTCCTTCAGCTAGAAAAAGTCTCTACACAATATCCCGGTAGCAATCAGATAGTGATACACGATATATCACTCTATGCAAAGAAAGGAGAAATAGTCCTACTACAGGGTCCAAATGGGGGAGGAAAAACAACCATACTCTACACTATCGCGGGATTCCTCAAGACTACGAAAGGAAAAGTAATCATTAAGGGCAAGCCGAGGCTACTACCGGCTGATCCATTCCTAGTATTTCCGCGCGGGAGATTATCAGATATCATAGAAGACCCGGGAACGATCTCGTTTACCGGGAAAATCAACCAGATATATGATAAACCAATATATAGTCTCAGCGGAGGAGAGCTCAGGCTAGCAGCAATAGCAATAGTACTCGCCTCCGGCGGAGACATCCTATTACTCGACGAGCCCACAGCGGGCCTCGACCCTGAGAATAAGTGGCTCGTGGTTGAATCAATCCATAACCTAGCCAGAGTAGGATATACTATTGTTGTCGCGTCCCATGACGAGGATCTTGCAGAGATAGCTACTAGATCATATCTAGTCGAGGAGGGGAGAATACGGAAATGTTATGGTTTATGCTGACCAGGCTGCTATCAATACTCTATACGAGTAAGACTACCCGGTTGTCAGAATTAAACCCACAATTATTACTCATAGGACTAGTAATCTCTTGGATAGGTCTATCCATGCTCTATTACCCAATTATACTCATAGCGTATCCGTATGTACTGGTACTTCACATTTTACACGGCAGGGAATCGGTAAGAATAGCTGGTACAGTCTCGTTGCCGGTGGCGATTATTGGTCTTGTAGCAGGAATACTCTCTCCCTTCAAGCCTCTTTCCGGCGACTGGATCATCTATCTTGCGAGCGTCATATTGAGAGTGTATGGGATAGCCTCATCCACCCTAATAATATATACGGCGCTAGGCCCGTTGAAGCTCCCAGGCATATTTGCGAAAAACAGCCCCATGCTACACGATATACTTTCACTATTCTATAGGATTGCTCCCCAAGCAGTTGAGGACGCTCTCGTAGCCTTATCAGCTCAGAGACTCATGAACCGCAGGACGAGCGAGGTTCTCGTAGCGGTGACCCTATCCAATATACGGAAATCAGAAGAGATGAAAGTAGCTTACTATATGAAGGGGGCCCGGCCGGGGATTGCTAGGACTAGGCTCTACGATGAAAAGATAAACGCCTTAGACATGTTGCTACTCGCTCTGAGTCTTATATGGATACTAGTCTTCATCCTACTCTAGCTTCTCCGAAGTAGATAAAGTCCCAGTGCCATGCCTGCAATATAGGTCAGCGTGCTGAGGATCTCCAGTATTCTCCACCCAGTCGTGGCCTCGCTATGTTCCACTATTAGAGACTGATACCTAATCATAGCACCTACGTATAATAGAGTGAATAGTATGAGCCCTACTATTATCTTGGTTCTCTGACCACTCATCGTCTACGAACCCCCTTATCTATGAATGTCTCCAGTATCAGCGGCGGATTAATCGATTCAATTTATATCTAGAAAGAACGACAGATAAATCAACAGGCGTAGACGCATGAAAGAAGCCGACGCAGAGGAGTGCGTGGAGCTAGAAAGACTTCTTGAACTGGCAAAACTCCGCATTGACGAGGAAGAAGCCTGCAGGTATATCCAGGATGTACGATTAATGATGGAAGACCTCAGACACATCGTTGAACGATACCCCGGTGCTGAACCCCTTTACTACGTATGGGACGTAGAAGAATATAGGCCTCCGGAGCCAAGTGAGGAGAGAACACTGCTCCTATCAAAGCTCGGATGGATCAGGCTCGACGAGGAGGGAAGGGTAGTCCTGCCATGGAGGCCACGGGGATAAAGCATGTCGCCGAGACAGCCACCCTATTGGAGGATCAGGCAGAGATACCTTGAGGGAAGCCTAAAACCAAGCGAACACCTAGAAGAAATCCTCGAAAACATAGAGAAATGGGAGCCAAAGATCAACGCCTACATATCCCTAAGAGACAAGGAAGAACTAAGAAAAGCCGCGAAACAAGCAGACAAGGCCTACATGCAGGGAACTGCGAGGTCCCTCGAAGGAGCATTCCTGGCGGTAAAAGATAATATAATGACAATAGAGTTGCCCACGACAGCCGGTAGCTTAATGCTGAAGGGGTTCACGCCAGGATACGAGGCGACAGTAGTTAAAAAACTCAAGAATACAGGAGCGATAATCATAGGGAAAACAAATCTCGACGAATATGCTATGGGGAGCACAACAGAATACAGTGCTTATGGTCCAACACGTAATCCACTGGATCCAAATAGGGTTCCCGGAGGGAGTAGTGGAGGGAGCGGAGCAGTACTAGCTTATGGTGGAGCCGATCTAGCTTTAGGAAGCGATACGGGGGGAAGCGTAAGACTCCCAGCAGCATATACTGGGACGATCGGCCTAAAACCTACGTATGGTACAGTCTCTAGATATGGTCTCATACCGTATGCAAACAGCCTCGAACAGATTAGCCCAATGGCAAGGGACCTTATTGATACAGCATTATTATTCGAGTACATGGCGGGGAAAGACCCC
>JALWJI010000067.1 GCA_027081695.1 Acidilobaceae archaeon
GGGTTTTCTTTACCTGGACCATGGCGTCGGATGCTATTAGGGGCATTACTTTTACGAATCTTGCCATTTTTCTCCCGGCCCTGACGAGTCTTCTAACCCAGATGAGTCGTCTGCTTTTTCTTGATAGCAGGCTGTCTTCTAGGGCTACGAATGGTAGCCTGTTTGCTGATACTACTCCGTAGACTATGTTTCCTTCTGCTACTACTACTGCGTCTAGCAGTAGTGTCTGCATCTTGTTAATTACATGTGCTAGGCTGTGGTGTGGGTGTACAGTGGCGAATCTCCTTGGGACTACTAGGTCTCTGACTCTTATGTCTCCTATATGGTGTTTGGCGTATGCCTCTATCAGGTCGTCCTTAGTTATGAATCCAACGGTGTTTCCTTCCTCGTCTTCTACTATTGCTACTTCGGCATTATTTGATAGAAGCTTGAACGCCACGTTTTCGAGTGGCTCGTTTGCCTTGACGCGTGGTATGACCTTGCTCATTACATAGTCTATGAAGAACTTATCGTAGACTCTTCTCCTCCATATTGGTCCCTTTAACGCTATTGCCTTCAGCATATTCCATTTTGTTACTACTCCTACAATCCGCCCTGCTTCGTCCAGTACCAGTAGATAGTCTGTCTTCCTCCTCAGCATCTCTTTTCTAGCGTGCTCTACTGTATCGTTGATTGTTATAGCGGGGAGCTCTTCCCTCATAGCGTCCTTAGCGGTTACTCCTAGGGCTTCATAGGGTAGTTCTTTGGGTCGCTCTATGACTTCTGTTATAAGCGACTGCTCTGAGCGATAAACTGTCCTCTCCTCTGCCTCGACGACCTTTGGCATGGGTAGAGGTTTTACAGCTACTCTTCCTGGCTTTGCTCCCTTCATGTAGACCTTTACTACGTCTAGTTGTGTCAGTATTCCTACTAGTTTTCCTTCCTCATCGACGACGGGTAGTATAGAGAAGTCGTTCTCAACCATTATCTTAGCAGCCTGCTCTATAGGGGTGTCAGGTGTAGCTACAACTGCTCCTCTTGTCATTATACGTCTCACTTTGGCGGGCGTTGTGATCTTTCCAGCGCTTATCTCTCTATGGAATCTCCATCTTCCCTTTCTTACGAGGTCGAATGGAGTTATCACGCCTATAGGCACTGGCTCCTCCTTGCTTCTTACAACTACTAGACCTGGCAGTCCTCTGAACACGAACCTGCTCCATACCCTGTTTATTCTCTCGTCTGGTGTTACGATATAGCTCTCTAGTTTTTCTGTTGTCATTGCTTCACCGACAGTTTCTGCGAGCGGTCTTAGGCCTCGATCAATAAATGCCTTGATGATGTCCCTTAGAGATACTACTCCCACGAGTCTGTCGTTTTCATCGACTACCGGTGCTGAGTCGGTCTTGAATTCTTCTAGTATTTCTACTACCTCGTCAAGGTTTTGATCGAGGCGTAACACTGGATGGCTACGTGCGACATCTATAACTCGTAGATTGGACTTTGTACTTGTAGGTATTATTGCCTCGATACGGGTGAGGAATCCCTCGAGTTTGTTTGTTTTCTCGTCCTTTACTATGGGTAGTATTCTTTCTTCTGTATTTCTGAATAGTGCTCTTGCTGTCGTTAGTGGTGTTCTTGGAAGTAGCTTTGCCTGAGGCTCTCTTAGTACTTCCCAGATCTTCACTCCTCTCTTCACCTTAACCTAATTATAGCAATACTGACTAATAACCTCTCTCTAAGGAGAGAAGCTGAAAGGGTATAAAGGGGGCGAGGCATAACATATACATAATGTAGATGAGCCCCTGGGAGGGCTCGAGTCAGAGACCGTAAGACGACTAGTATCAATACGAGGTATACTCGAGGAATAGTGTAAGGTAAACATCACTGCAGAGACACGACAAGGACAGTATGTGAGGTGGAGAAAATGGCTAGTCAAATAGTTAAAGGCGTCGACCAAGCGCCAAAATGCCCGATATGTAAGGTTCCAATGATGTATCTAATGGAGAAAGAGAAGAAGAGTAGTGGAGAAATACGGATCACTAGGTTCTATAGATGCCCGGTGTGTGGAACAAAGATAATAGATGAGAGGTTACTGTTAAAGCCAGTTAATGGAAGTATAGTCGTATATTCCCTCTCCAATGGAGAGAAGCAAATAATCTACTCTAGGCCTAGACCGGTGATTAAGAGAGGTAGGAGATCTCCAAGGGCTAGGACAAGGAAATAAAGAAAGAATTAACACAGTTTTTCCCTATTTATTGAATCTAGTTTCATTCTATTGTAATAGTTTATAAGTCTCCATGTAGAAACCCATATTTCAAGACGGTGCTCCGAGCCGGTCGTGGGAGGATGAAGATTTGGGGTTCTTCGAAGACTTCAAGAAAGTCATTCGGATATATCCAGACGTAAAAGGCGTCGCTAGAAGAATGTTTGTAACCAACAGCCTTGATGGAATAGTTGCTGGAATAGGAGTGGATATAGGAGGCTTCTCTCATAATGCTGACCCACTTCTTCTCGCATCGAGCATTATAGGTGGAACTGTAGCTATGGGAGTAATAAGCGGTATCCTAGGAGTCTATCTCTCCGAGAGAGCAGAGAGAATAAAGGAGGTTAAGGATCTAGAGAGGAAAGTTGCTTCATCGCTTAAAGATAGTATATATTGGAAGGCTGTAAAGATCCTACCGATATATGTGGCTCTATGGAGCGGCATAGGTATAGTCTTGTTCCCCTTCCTGATAGCGCTTCCCTATCTCTTATCTGCATGGGGAATCCTACCATTATACACGGCGTATCTCTCGTCAATAGGTATAGGTCTAGGACTAATGGGCATCCTAGGATATTATCTAGGACGTATAAGTAAAGAAAACATTGGCATAGCCGTTGCAAGAGTATTAGCCATGGGTGTAGCGGCGATTATAATAGTTAAACTATTAAGGCTAACTCTTGGGGTTTAATTTGCCTAGCTCTAATGGTAGCGTGCCGAATATTCCTATTAATTTTTTGAATTCGTCTAGATCAAGATACTCGTCGGGAGCATGAGCAGTGGTTCCAGTAGGGCCATAAGATAATGCTTTAGATCCCTTCAATGTATAATAGCGAAGGTCGAGTCCCCCGGGACATACCTCGGGTTCCCCTATAATAACATCATATTTCTTGCCGGATTCTTTGAGTGCTTCGTATAATTCTGCTGGATCATTTATTGCTGGCTCCATAGAGGTCTCGTAGCTTATCTCATAGTTTTCTATGCCTAGCTCAACAGAGATCCATCTCAGCAACGCTTCGAGTTCTCCACGAGTACTTTCAACATTTTCCTCTGGTATTAGTCTTCTATCTATAGTGAACTCGAAGAGTCCCGGTACCTGATTCGTTTTTCCATCAACTACTCGGGCTACTCCACCAATCATTACGGTTGGATACGAGGCCTCGGGAGGCGTTATCTTATACTTGGTTCTTCTCGTGGAGAGTATAGTTGTGTATCTTGAATGGAGTTCGAGCGCAAATTTTGAGGCGAGAAGGAACGCGTTTTTACCCTGCCAGGGGGTACTGGCATGAGCGTTTTTCCCATGTACTCTTATCTTTGCCCAGAGTGCTCCTTTATGCCCGTGCCAGGGAGTCTTCAAACCGCTAGGCTCCGGTATGATGACGTATTCTGGTGCTTGGTCAAGCACTCTTTCCACTAGGTAACCTGTTCCACATTCTCCGCCTATTTCTTCGTCTGGGACAAAGGCTAGTTGAAGGACTAGATTATCCGGGTAGCCATTGGAGTCTTTTAAGGCCTTCAAGCCAGCGAGAACGGCTGCGATTCCTCCTTTCATGTCTATGGCTCCTCTGCCATAGAGCTTGTTATCCTTTACAAAGGGCTTGAAGGGTTCAGTTATTGTCCATCCTATTCCTCCCGGGACTACGTCGTAGTGACCGTTAAAGTGGAGGACGGGTCCATTGGAGCCGTATGTTGCTAGTACAATATATCTTGGATTCCTGCTTGCATGTTTACAGTTCTGTTCTTGATAATCCTTATCTACTTTTATTATTTGTGTATCGAAGCCCAGGCTTTCTGTTGTGTGTGCGAGTAGTTCTGCTATTTCTTCGTAGTGGTCTCCCTGGGGCGAGACAGAAGGTATCTTTATTAGTTCGGAGAGTAGGTCGAGCCCCCAGTTATACGCGTTTTCGAGAATATCCTTGCCCAAGCATTATCCCCGGCACATTGAGTGTGTCGGAGACCTAATTATTACTTGAGTATAAGGAGTTATGGAATCGTGATGTTCGAGGAGGATCATTTAATGTTATTTCTAGTTGATAAAGACAACTATTCTTATCGAGCCCTCGCTAATTGTATCCCCCGGGCAGGTGCCCCCCGGGGGCACATCCTATTCCAGACTCCTATCTGCTACTTTTGACTCTATCCTGATAGGCTTCAAGTAGTCAACTATTATCTTGAATGTTTTCTCCGGGTCTGTATGCGATCCACAGCTATAGACGTCTAGTGTGGCGAAGTCGTATTCGGGCCATGTGTGGATTGTTATGTGGCTCTCTAGGATTATTGCGACTAGGCTGTATCCTTCTCCTATTTTCCAAGTCTTTATATCTAGTATTGTCATGTTTCCTTCTTCAGCGGCTTTTCTGACTACATCTTCTAGCAGTTTTGGGTTACGGAGGGCTTCGTGGTTACGGCATCCTATAAGGTTTCCATAGACGTGTTTTCCATAGACCTTATAGGATTCCAGACTCCTCTGTTCTAATCTGAAGCTCATAGTGTTCACCCCCCTTTTATACCCCGCAACTGTAAGTATTGTATTGGATTTAGTTAA
>JALWJI010000068.1:0-727 GCA_027081695.1 Acidilobaceae archaeon
CGCAACTTTCCCCGTCGAGATTCTTCACCGATATCGTAGGCGACAATCACAATCACCTCAAGCACACCCTTGCTTATAGAAAGAATGCAACTGTAGTAATTCTGCCCAGTTCTGTTAGGATTGCTTCGCCGCTCTGGACTCTGAACATAATGTAATCCATTTTTGGTGGTGAAGTAGGAATAAACAAGAGTGTATCTGTATGCGGTGTAACAGGCATATTTGACACGAGTACTTCAATACCGTGTTTCTTGATTAAGTATCCCAATCGCGTAATCCTTCCCCTTAACAATCTATCATTGACCGTCGTAGCGTCTAGAACAAGTATATCTCTATCTTTAAGCTTAGGTGGAGCCTTCCAGGGATCTATTTCGAGTATTCGGCCTAGTACATTAGTTACTCGAGCATTTCGGATAATTACTCCAATGTCGTCTTCTTTTATTTCATTAGTACCTGTTATCTTATATTTGACCTTGAATCCTGTTTTACGAAACTTTAATAGATGAGTAAAAGTGTCTACTCCACCATATATCCAGTAGTTCTGAATAATGTTAGCTTTATTCCTGTCTATTTCATTCAGGACTTTGTAAAAGATCCTGTGTTGTCCTGTTACTCTAGCAAGTGAAGTAACGGTCACGGCATATATTAGCCTTCTTCTCACATCGTGTAAGTCTCGATAGCTGATCGACCATTCTCTTGTTCTGGATGTTATGTCTAGATAGACTTTTTC
>JALWJI010000068.1:737-4763 GCA_027081695.1 Acidilobaceae archaeon
GACTTTTTCTATCACATTTGATACAAATTTATTATATGAGAGTCGCATGTTGTCATATTCTTTTATTTCATCAATTCGATTTTTTGGCACAAACAAGACCACACGTGAATCTAGTCCACCTCTCCCGCTTCTACCGAATCGCTGTATTGCATCCTCTACTCCAACCGCTGTCATTGACAGAAATGTTACATTTTCTATATTCACTCCTTGAGTTAAACGTTGGCTACCCACTACTATTCCTGCACTATTTGAGCAAGATGGGTGGGGTATTGATACATGGCATTCAACTGGTTCATAACCATTACCTATGAGGCTGTCAACCATTTTATAGACTTGGTAAACCCTATCTAGAATAATCATAGCCTTTACATTACCATTTTTTGCATCAATTAATTTACTAGAATAATTATTTAGTATAAATTGAGGAACGTGATCGCCTACATGGTAATATGCTCCAAGCCCTGTCATACCTGTCTCTATTCCAATGATATCTACTACCGTTTTTCCTCGAACTTTGAAACCGTTACACGAACCACTTATGTTTTCAAAAGATACAGGTGATAGGTCTAATTCGATTAGTTCTGCTAGTTTTTCTATTGTGTCCTTTGCAGGTGTGGCGGATGAGAATACAACAGGATATTCTTCTAGTGCTACCTCTTTGTTCAGCCTTAAAACAGTATATAGAGCGTCCAATTCGTAGGCGCCATATAAGTGGAATTCATCGATAAATAAGGGGTACTCTAGGAGTCTTGCCCGCAATCCGACTATGGGTGCAAGTACTGATCGTGTAGCAGTCGCTGTTTTTCTTATCACGTTTTCCATTGTTTTAGGATTTGCTCCTGTTGAAATAAGCTGTAGCAGGTTGTGAATTAATTTTCCAACAGTTTCGAAGTCCCTGTAGGCACCACTGTATAGTAGCAGGAATGTATCTGGAGTCGTAAGAGTTATCACATAGGTATCTTTATATGATAAAGCTCTCTCGGCAAGGGAGTATATAAGCTCACGTTTGGTTAGTTTAGATTTTTCCCCAGGTGAAGGAATGGTTTTTCCTGAGACGGTCAAAATAGCTATATGTTTATAATCTGAGAGGACGCCGTTAGAATCTTCAATTTTGAAGATTAGAAGTGGAGTGTCTGGAACTTGGTCATTGCATTTTTGAAAAGTGCCGTTCTCTGAGTCGTAGTATTCGATGCATTTTCCTATTTCTGAGTGTTTCTCGATTATTCTTCTGAGGCTATCACGTTGGTTTATAAGTAAGGTATTGTTCGGATAGATGCCAACTGCCCCTCCATAGTCTCTTGCAAGTAGCAGGGTTAGGGTCTTACCCGAGCCCGTAGGAGATGCTAGTAGTATGCTTCTACCTTTATTTATTAGTTCGTACGTTTTCTCTTGTAGCTTGTGGAGTCTTAGTTTTCCTAAGGTTTTCGTTCCATAAGGAATGCAAATAGGATCTACAGTAATGGTAAGCTTAGTCAAATCGTGTCACCTAATATGCGTGAGGGATAGGCGAGAATAGTTCTTTCGATTTTACCTTTTTCTATCCATTCAACTTCAAGTGCTCTAGACGCTTTACCCATAGCAACGATATCTCCGCCTGGATGTTTGAGAAGTAATAGTCCAGTCGCTAGTGTTCCTGAGTCATGAGTATTTGCGGGATGCGTTATTTCACGATGGCTGACAAATCTATATTTGACTCTTTTGTATTCAGCTTTTAGGATTCCGAAGCGTTTGGAACCGATTCTTATGAACCTAGGAAGGCTCTTATTATCTTTCTTTGTAAGAATAAATGATATTAGTTCGCTTCCAGGAAATAGTATTGTGTTGAATCCTCTCTCAGGGTATGAGAGTCGAGTTTTGCCTCTTATGCTAGCATATCCGTCTCCGATGCCTGTGAATTGTACCTTTCTCGATATGGACTTTTTAACAATCGCTGGATAAACATAGAGGTTCTCAGCGCGGATTAAGTCCCTTGTTCGCGTATAGGTCGGCTCGCCCAGTTTATTTGCATATGCCTCTTCAACAAGATAGCCTAAGAGTCCTAGAGCCAATGAATAATTATGGATCACGGGTGCAACTTGATGTACCCAGCCCAAATTTGTTGGTGTTGCAGTTGTGTGAAACCAGAGGTATCCATGCACAATAAACTTAACTTTATATAGTTTCAAGTCGATAGTAGGAGACTTCTCGAAAAAATCAAGTAGGGTTTTGGATGGCATTATCCTCTCCTCTTCTTTTTAGTAGAGTTTTTGAGTTCATTTACTCGTTTTACTAGTGCTTCATCGAATACTAGAGCGTCTTCCCATAGCTCGGTGTAGAGTTTCTTGAACTTATCTTCGTCATCTAGGATTGCTAGCAGGGCATTTCTTAGAATATGTTTCACCGCTGTCTCTTCCACTTGTACTACAGGAGTAAAGCTACTGTTTAGTATCTCTAGAGCACGCTTCACAGTAATAGCTAGGGGCTCTTTATTTTCTTTGATGAGTATTTCCGCAAGTGATAGTGCCGATATCCTTTCATAGGATCCAGCTGAGATTGCAATAGGGTATATTTCTAGCCCTCCGAATCTAGACTGTCTGCCACCGTATCTGTAGGCTGATACGAGTGCTTGCAATACAGCTATCAGCTCTGTCTCCGTTACATCATAGAACGCTATCTTTCCAATGACTAATGTAGCCGGTATCCAGTGCGGCTCCTTGTAGAGAGACATCCCTGTTGTTGAAAGTGTTCCCTCGGCGACTTTCTGGTGAGTTTTGAACTCGTATCTTGGATATAGTGCAAAAGCAGGGTCTGGAACTACTCTACTCTTTATCCCCACATTAAGTGAGCCACCACTACTTTTCATATTTACATTATCACTATCTGTCAGCACGGCTCCAAACAGGACGCAGGCTGGGCAGAAGGTGTCCATTCCTAAGTCTGTGCCTTGCTCCAGAGGAGGCTGTATCTGGCAGTTCCAGTTTACTTCTGATACAGATGAGCACGAGTACTCTACCTTCTTAGTGTTCTTACCTTTTTTGTAGGTTACTATTACCTTTGTGTTGTCCGTTGCCACTATTTCGTTGATATCGTCGTGAGTGAAGCCTTGTGGAGGATTGAGGCCTAGGTGTCTGAGTGTCTTTGTGTATCCAAGCTTTAATGCTCGGCATAAGAATCTTTTCATGTTTTCCTTGCTGTCTCGAGATAGACCTGAGTATCTTCTAAGTAGCTCCGTTAACCTGCGCCTTGTTGCTGCCACTATTTTCTGGGGCATTATTACTGGCGTGACTATCTTTCTTTCAGGTAATTCTACGGTGTCTATAGTTGAGGTTCCCTCGGTTCTGAAGAGAGAGAAGTTAGTTACTCTTCCGATGTACACTACTTCAATTACTCTTCCTTTTGGTACTAGTCGATCTACTCCATTTCTATCTGCCAGGTAATTCCTCATCTTATTTAGTATCTCAACTAATTCCTCCGGTAAATCGAGAAGGTCAAGAATCCTCTGGTTTGATTTTCCAATACTCATATGATATCACCTTTGTTTACATATGCTCCATTGGGAGAGGAGCCGCTTCGAGAACATAGACTAAAAAACTTTGATTTGAATTGTCTAGCTTCATCTGAGAGATTAGATGGGAACCTTGCGATTCTTTCAATGGCTGATACAAGTATGTTTGCATATATCTGTCTCATACCTGGAGGAAGCTTCTCGGCATTGTCTGCAAACCTCTTTAGCAGTCCTTCGAATAAATACTTGAGGCAGAGAGCCGCTTCTTTACATGGAGCTATGTCATCTGGAACCTCCGACTGTGTTAGTAAGTCTAGCCATGACTCTTTGTCTGGCAGCCAGTCTAGCTCGTTTATTACTCGCTCAAGCGCACTTCTTATCTCTTTAGTGTAGGCGTATCCGCTTTTTCCTCTTCGTGTACCTAATATAGTTGCCAGCCTATAGACGTAATAATCTATAGGTTTGGGGCTCTCCGGGTTATACTTACACTCTTCCAAGATAGAATTATTCGGACTACTCATACTAATCGCCCCCTACGAACT
>JALWJI010000069.1 GCA_027081695.1 Acidilobaceae archaeon
GGAATATATGGGCTTATCAGATACGATTTCGGTTATAGTTATGAGCAATGGCCTGGGACAGTTATGTTTCTATCCGGGCTCCTATTTATTGTCGTTGGATGGATTCTCTACAACGTGGGTCGGGGCGCGACGATTAGACAGAGAGAGGCGATTCTTACAACTGTTCTTCTCTGGCTCCTTATTCCACTCCTCGCAGCCTTACCATTCAAGATAGCCGCTGGGATACCATACATTGACGCTGCATTCGAAAGTGTGAGTGGATGGACTACAACAGGCCTCACTATTCTAACTGGTGAGCCCAGTAGCTGGCATGGAGTATATGTACCTAGCGTGGACGAGGTTCCAGATACGATTAAAATATGGAGGACGTTGATGCAATGGGAAGGCGGCCTGGGAATAGTTATACTAACGATTGCAATTCTGGCCCCTCCCGGTGTATCTGCGGCTGTTCTATACTTGGCTGAGGGAAAATTTGAGCGGTTAGAGGCGAGCTTTAAACGTACAGCTGTACTGATGGCAGTCATATATCTAATACTGACGGGTATTGGAATCCTCCTGTTTGTAGCGGCTGGTACAACCGTATATGACGCCGTTAACCATGCAATGACCGGGATTGCTACCGCTGGTTTCTCGCCTCACAGCGATAGTCTCGGATATTATATAGATAAGCCAGCGGTCCTCATCGCCGGCATGATAGTGATGTTCTTGGGGGCAGTGAGTTTTAGTGATCACTACAACATGCTTAGAGGAAACTTCTCACAGGTGTTAACAAGTATAGAGTTGAGAGCCCAGCTCTCAATCATAGCTCTATCAATAGTATTCTCGGTAATGGCGTGGGAGCTATATTCATCATTCCATAGTTCGTACAGTCTTCTCCAAGTGGTCTTCCACGTAGTATCGGCTTTCGCAACGGCAGGATTCCAGGCAGGAGACCTCCACACTACCCCCGAGGCATACAAGCTATTGCTAGCAGTTCTCAGTATTATAGGAGGAAGCGCCTTTTCGACGGCTGGAGGAATAAAGGTTCTGAGACTGATAATAGCTGCGAAAGCTATCTCTATGGAGTCAGATCTGCTAACTCACCCGCCCGGATATGTGCCTAGACGGACTGTAGGAAAGTATTTTCTGGATGAGACATTGGTGAGAAGAACTCTGGCCACAGTAGCTGCCTTTATTGGTGCTTATACGCTTCTTGTAATGACTTTGGCGCTAGTGGCACCACAATATGATCTAGGAGACATTATATTCGAGGTTGCAAGTGCAATGGGCAACGTAGGTCTGAGCACGGGTATATCGGCGGCGTCAGCAGCGGTATCTGTAAAGCTCATATTGATAGCGGCTATGCTCCTAGGACGATTGGAAGTTATAACTTATCTTGTAGTGATCCGTATGCTGTATAGCAAGAAGTAAATTGGGTGGACTGGGCTTGGATTCAACGACAGTATTTCTTAATCATCTTCCATTCATAATTGTAACCGTCCTTCTCCCGCTGGCAGGAGCAATCTATGTCACTATACGGCATGTTTATACGGTTATTCGAGATAGGAGAATATATCCCGTAACAGGTGAGGCGTACAGTATTTATCTTCTATTAGCCCTTGCAGGGCTAATTGTTTTAGGTCTAGTATTCTTTAAAGTAGCCTATGATTATACTTATACATCTATGGAGTTAGTAGTTAGACCAGATACAGGTCAGGCAGTTATGGTTACCCGTAACTGGGTGATAATCAAGGATTTAGAGGATCTTAACCTCTACATCGGGATTGTTGATTTCTTGAAGATATTCTATTTTCTGGCTGGTCTTACAATTGGTCTAGGAGTTATCCCGTTGATGCTTAGGATGGCTCATAAGCTCTGGATAATAGAGACATTGATATTTGTGTTGAATCCCCTAATGTTCGTATATCTTGAGATTAAGCCGTTGCAGAGGATGAAGTATTCTTATGCTCTTGTAGAAATGTACGATCTCGGTCGTTCTCCGTATAGTGATTATGCTTCTAGCCTTATCGATTTCTGGTTTCCAGCCGGAGTATTTTTAGGATTGGTTGTTTCTGTACTAGTGGTGTTATTTGTTAGACGTAGGGCTTTTAATTTGGATCTTTTGAAAAAATACTAGTATAAGTAATTTTTATGAATATATAGTTTTAATTTTTCTATTTTTATATTGTTAAGTATTGTCTTTATTGTTTAGTAATTATTGTGTAACATTTTGATTAATAGATATTAATTATAGATGTTGTATTTTAATTAGATAATAGTCTTAGAGTTTTTATAGTTATTTTAAGGATAAAAACTTTAGAATATACAGTATATAGTGACTGTACAAACAGTCGGAACGTATAAAAATGAAGAATAAAGAGAAAGTAGCCCTCGTCTTGGCTATAGTCCCGTTATTACTGCTCACAATGAGTGGTATGACGCTTTCACACTGGGACGATGACGTCAAGGTAGAGGGAAGCATAAGCATGGGTACCTTCGATGTCCAGATGAGTCTCGAAGACTTTTACGATAATGAGAGCTCATTGGACGTCGGCCACATCTCCGCATCGCTAGCTGACTGGGACGATGGAGACGACGTAGACGGAGGAGTCAACGACGCATTGATAATAACAATGAGCAACGTCTATCCAGGATACGAGGGATGCGTTGTATTCAATATCGATAACGTCGGAACAATTCCTGCAGAGACAAATGAAACAATGATAACACTAACAAGCAGTAGTACATTCGACTGGGATACATACGGAGAATACGTAACGGCAGAACTATACTATCTGGGAGGAGGAACACCCTTACTCTTAGCACATTTAGATGGCGGAAGTCTATTATACGACTATGACTTTACAGCAGACCCACAAGGACTACTAACACTAGACGTCGGAGAATCACAGTGGTACCTACTATGCATAGGCCTAACACAGAACCCTAACGCACCAGAAGCAATGATGGACACCAGTATGGAATTCAGCCTAGTCCTAACATGGATACAGGCAGTTCCATAATACAAGAATAGCCTAGCCATGGCACGGTGACACGATGTGATACATGGAGCCATTAAAGCGGTGACGATGTATCCGATCGTCGAGCCGTGCCGATAACTCAAATAAGTGAGAGGGAGGAGATAGAGTATGAATAACAAATACGTAATAATAGCCTCGCTAGGACTACTAGCAGTACTAACACTAACAATGGTAGGACCAGGACTTACAGTATCGCATTGGAATGATCAGGTAAAGATCGAAGGATCAATGTCAACAGGAAGCCTAGAATGGGATATAACACCGACGGGATTATCCTGGAACACCAATACTGTAATGCATTTCGACGCAGGTGTGAGGGCAAGTGGTGATGGACCAGGACAGACAGGCATAATAGGAATCAACCTAGTAAACGCATATCCCAACGGGTACGGTGCATATGTATTCCAAGTACGAAACGAAGGAACTATACCAGTACATGTAACGTTCTGGTTTGAAACTGGAACAGGATGCCCAGGAGACCTAGCAGACTATATACTGGTCAATCCAGTATTCGACGCGCCATTCTATAATGGTGAGTTCGACCTACTAGACTACAGTATTGCATCGATACATGATGGATGGACAAGCCCATATACAAGGCCGCTCTCATGGTGGCTTAACAACGTCAACAGTATGAGTACAGCAATGAGCCTAGAGTCAAACATGGAATCGGGCACAGTACTCTACACGGACACGACAAGTACAACAATAATGCAATATGACACTGACAATATCCTGATGCCAGGCGAGAAGACCATAATATTCGTATGGATAGGGATAAGTGACGAGCTACAGCAACATGAGGAATACATGGGAGAGAGCTGTGGAGACGCCTATAACCCGGCGTTCTACATCCACTACTACGCAGTGCAGGCTCTCCCATAACACGCAATGAATAACACTAATGTTATGCGAGGCGGAGACATAAAATGAACGGTTTTTCTCACGGCCTTAAAAGGCGCACAAACGAGATATTTCTCCTATTATCTATCGTGTCTTTCTACGGAGTATCCAATTTTGTGCCAAGAATATCATCGGAGTTATCCGGGTCACTCTCAGGCTACTATATGTTACTAGCAATGTTTTCTCTTGCGATTCTAGCTGTTCTAGGCCCGCTATACATCTATATCTATATGCCCACAGGGGCGAAGAACCCAAAGATACAAGCAGGCGGGTTCATTATAGGTGTTACCTTAGCTGGACTCTCATATGTTATATTTCTTGGACTACAATGGGTAATTTACAATATACAGTCTATTAATTTTGGGAGTGTAGCATATGTCCTATTCTGGATATATGCCTTATCTATCGGACTAACATTCTCGATCATAATAAAAACGGTTGAAGCAATAGTCTACAGTGATGAGGACGATAAATCACTACTAGCACCGATAGCAGGAGGAATACTCTCAGCGCTCTACATTGTCTCACCAGGAACAACTTATATCTCGACACTAGTACTCCTGTTCGGATTAGGTATGGCCGCCACACTACTATACCAAAAATACGGGTTACTAGCATCAACAGGTTTCATGTCAACGGTATATCTGGCATGGTCATTGTCTCCTATACAGTTCAATGGCCCAGTCCTAGTACACTCAATACTAGCCACAATAACAATCCTAACCATAGCCTACACGGCAACATCTCTAACAAGAAAGAAACTACAAGAATACAAGGGAAGCTTAACTTGGAAAACAATACTCGTCATAGTAGTACTGGCC
>JALWJI010000070.1 GCA_027081695.1 Acidilobaceae archaeon
ACATAGGATCTATCAAAATTATTCCAAAAATACTCTACATTGAATCAGGCGAAGTATTCCGCTATGTAGTGAAAACATATACTTTCAAAAAAGAATATTTGAAAAAGAACATGAAAAGAATAGTTTTCATAGCCGTAAAAAACAACATTCCAGTAGAAGTGACCATAACATGTGAAGAAGACAAAGGCTACATATATCTACTACCAAGGTTAAACGTGGAAAAAGCAAATCTAACAGTAGATGAGATAATTCGAAGTTTAAAAGAAGGGTGAACACCCTTATCTTCGAAAAATTTTCTCATAGACAGAGAGAGTCTTCCGACTATAGCATTTATAAACTTACTAGTTGGGTTATTAGGATTCATAGTTGGAGTACGAAACCATGTAATTATCGGGGGATTTTTCAACATATTAAGCTTAATCCTAAGCCTCATCCTACTACTCGTCTCAATAGCAACGATTAGATTTCACGTCAACTCTCAGAAAACAAGTTTAAGCGAGCTTGCAGATCATGGATATCGAAGTGAAATAATCCTCACTCCTGCAATTGCAGAAAAAGAGCTCTCAAGATCGACGCAGACAAAAATTGAGACTATCGAGATAGAAGCCTCGTCACCAATTAAAATAGAGAAAATAATTTACGGAGAGCAAGAATTATCATACTCACCAAAACATACAGGTTTAATTAGAACAAGTATAGAGTCAGAGATAATAAATGAAAGAATAGACATAGATACTAGTTTAAAGGTTATAATTAGACTAGAGAACCCGCAAAACCTGCTTTTACTCGACGACTTGACATACTACATTGACATCTGCATAAAGCAGAAGCCCGGTATCAAGGTTCTGAAAGTTTTTCATATACCACTTAGCATAAAGGAATGTTACAGAGTAAGAGTAGAGTAAAGCATTTATCAAAATGAAAATCAAGTGTTAGAATGCTGCTTGTTCTTCTAATTCTATTCCTTTTTCTTCTAGTATCCTGCTTATTTCTTCCCATATCATCTTCTTACACTCTGGGCTTGCTTGGCTCGAGAAAACCGCCGCCCTGAGCTCCCGCTTCAGCTTCGCGTAGAACTGGAATACACTCGCCCACTCCACAAACGTCACCCATTATATAGTCATAGATTATTCTTAAAGCTGGGGGTCTCAACGACGGACATATTACAATCTGATCTGATAATGTTAGGATTATCTCCGCATAGCTAGGACTATTGAAACCAGTAGAACTAATGCTATTGTAACAGTAAGATATTTTGTTTCTATTGAATGCTTGTCTATTAATATAGTGTTGTTGAGGATGCCTGTATTACCGTTGAGTCTATAAATGGTTATACTTGTATCGC
The DNA here is from genome assembly GCA_027081695.1 of Acidilobaceae archaeon. Lineage (GTDB taxonomy): Archaea > Thermoproteota > Thermoprotei_A > Sulfolobales > Acidilobaceae > S143-63. Next base: position 1,346 of record JALWJI010000070.1, read on the forward strand.
CGCAGACCGGTTTTAATATTATTGTTGAGTTCTCTGGGACAAAACCGTATATGTATGGGTAGATGCCTACTGGCCTAGTTGATCTTCCATATTCTAGTACTGTCCTATTCGTGTAGTATATGGCGGGACCGGTTACTGTGATTGTTTCATTATATTTTATGGTCGTCTTCAGGGATTCACCGATACTAACAGGCCTCCCGTTATTATAGACTCCTATTAATCGTGCAGTATACTTGCACTTGCCCGCGTCAGGAATCATACTTGTCTTCCATTGGATCGTGGTTCTAACGTCTGGCCATATGGCCCTTGGAGCTCCAGGATACAATACACCTCTCCATACAGTTTCTCCTCCACACTTGAGGTTCACGCTTGTACTATATCTCGTGGCATCTATGAACCTTATGTAGAGAATCTCCTGTCCAGGCTCAACAGGGATAATCAGGCTCCAGCCCTTGTCAAATGTTAAAGGACTCGTCCATTCTCCGGTAGTCTCGTTCCAGTACTCGACTCTCACGTTAGGCAGTCCATATGGACCAAACCCGTCATATGTATAGAGGACTAGTGAAGGTATAACACCGTGATCCACACAGTACTCCATGTCCCAATCATCCCAGTCGATGCCGAACACTAAAGTGGCTGGCACCGGAATAGGTCCATCAACATCAACCTTATCCGCCGCTACAATATACGGTGTGAGGACACCGAATAGAATAAACAATACTATGAGTGCCCTCCACAAGAGACTCTCACCTCTACATGGACACGGGCCATCTCACCACTGACAATTATGCTGTCATATGGCTCACTGGTCTGTACATGACGTAGCACGACGAGCTGTCCATCCACTCGATACGATCCACTCCAGTTCCACTCATACAATATAATACTACTATCTAGTTCTGCCCCGGTAGGATATACAGGAGGACGAATACCTCCCCCGCCGCTAACAGTTATCATCAACGAACCGTTCTCTATCCATGCCTGAACACTAACCCGCTGACTCGGACTAGATACACCCCAATTCCTAAGATTAATATCACCGCTGTACACTGCCACGGCACACTGATCCTGCCACGGAAGGTCTCCCAGCGATCCGCTCATTAAGAAACCTGCAACTGTCAACGCCGCTACAAGACCTACTACTACCGCAACAATCAATCCCTCAGCCATTCCGAGCCACCAACTCCAACACTGCTACAATAACTACAAGCACGAGGAACACGGAGAGAACTAATATCAAACCATTATCTGATCCACCAGACCCGTATAACTCGTATGAGAGACTCTCTCCCTCAGGAGGATCAATAACCACAAAATGAACACCCGCCTCTCTAAGAGCGTCCTTGATAGCCTCCACATCACTCGCAAAATAGAGCGTTCCAGCCTTACCGCTCAAAGCAAAGCTAACGAGTCCAGCCACTGCACCGTTACTATATGTTACGGGGCCACCAGAGTTGCCTGCATCGACCTGCGCTTGGAACTCGATTAAACTATATTTATCGTTGTACCAGCTGGCGAACCCCTTCGCTATCCTGGGATCACAACTCATCTTACTAACATCTCCACCGCTCAGCTGGAGCAGTTCAGCAGGATAACCAGCAACGTATAACGTCTGGAGCTGGCTAACATGACTGGAGAGAGGTAGAACAACACTGTCGCTAGGGCGCGGCTCGCTAGACTCTATTACTGCAACGTCCCTCTTAGCATCGACATATATAACTCTACCATCGCTACTCCATCCACACTTAACAAGAGTAACATTAACACCGGACTCCCAGCCAACTACATGAGCAGCTGTAACAATGTGAGTATCGTCGACCCACCAGCCCGTACCATAATAACTCTGGTAGACTACCGTCACTACAGACCTGTCAAGTGGCAACATACTTGCATCGGCAACCGGTGCAACAAAAAGCATTACTACAAGTATAACTAGTATCCTCCTCATGTTATCCACCCCTCAGAGCAAAGACTACGGCGATAACTGTAACGAGTATTATCGTCCCTAGAAGGAGCAACAATACTGTCTGTTCGCTAACTCCTTTGACCCGCTGTATAATTATGGTTTGGTTCGGAGTAGAGCTGTCTGGAACCTGCTCCGTACTTGAACTAGCAGTACTGTACTCCGTGTATCCTTGGAGCAGGAAGCTATCATAATACGCATAGACATAGATTGATCCCTCGGAAGGGGCGTCAAGCAATGTTGTCGATCCGTCGCTTCCGGTTACATTGCTTGCTAAAAGTACTCCGTCCCCACTATACAAATACACGTACGCGCCATCAACCCCTACACCATCCTTTTTGACATATACTTTCAGGAAGTCACGGCCCTGGACGAGCTCCAAGTCGACCGATGCCGTCCCATTAGCATAAACAGTCAGGTTGCCGTCCTTGACTGCGAGATAACTAACACTAACTGGCCCTGTATAGGATAGGGTCTCGTTCCCGGTGGACACAATATAGTAGCCAGGAACATCTATTACTATATTCTTCGGATACAGCGTTACATTATAGGTTCCCGATGGCAACTGTACGGCGTCTTCTCCAGTATAACCACTCGCCTCGATATAGTGACCAGGGCTCACCAGTACAGTCGTGTCATCTCCAATATAGCTCGGTTCAAGCCTATACGGCCCATCAGACTCCACAGCAACGCCAAGCGAGAGATTGCCTGGAATAATAGGATCGTCGAGGCCGAAAACACCTGCCGCGTAAAACACTGCTGATGCATTAACTGTATTTAGAAGGTTTCTAACTACTAGTTTTACCGATCCAGGAGCACCATTACCATTCATGTCCCCAACATAGTGGCCGTTGAAGTATATCGAGTATGTCCCAGACGGGTTGTATACTAGTACGAGAGGAACTGGTGTCTCCGTATAAGGAATCTTCACGTTATAAGCTGTGGTTCCCAGCTGGTAGCTTAATGCAATGTAGTTATAATCTCCATTCGCGTTTACTGTGATTTTAGTACCTGAATTAACGTAAAAGTCTAGCCCCACGGCTCCCTGAACCGGCGTAGCGTTGAACAACAGAACGATACTGTTATTGGTGAATGTGCCAAGGGTTATCTCCTCATAGGCAAATGTACCGCTCGGCACGTTAGCCTCTATCCTTATATAATTACTAGTCATAGTGGTCGCAACATTGGGATCGTCAGTATTTATCACTGCCTGTGAGGGCCCGATATATTGGACGCTTTGACACTGTGTCCCGGGGACAAGCGGAGACAATGATTTCAATATTATGAAGGGACCTGCCTGTACCGACCCGAGGATGCAAGCGTTATATGGGACGAGGACGTAATCCGTCTTTCCAAATATAAATGGTGTTGTCACATTCACCGCATTCACACTGTTTGCAACAATATTAACGCTTCCGTTCCACACAGGTTCATATTCCTTGACAACTATACCCCAACCATTATCTATACTGTATGAGAGACGGTACTCCCCCGGAACACTTATCTGAGAGGAGGCCACTTCTATAGGCCCATTAAGCCCTTCGAGCTTACCATAGTCTATACTCCTATTAGAGAGATACCAGGCACTACCAAACACCAGTGCCGAGAGCAGAATTATGACAATCAAAGCCCTCATACGGGCTAACCACCCCTCAATGACAGGATCAAACCCGCAACTGTCGCGATCACGGCCGCACCTACAGCATAACCAGTTATGCTCCAACCTGACTCTATAATATCGTCACTGTTAGAGCCGCACGATGTAAGCTTCAGGTTCGCCAGGAGTACCGCATCATCGTCTCCCATCAATGCAACGGCTCTAGTCGGATCACTACCAGTTGACAACACCCGTTGCCCATTAACATATATTGACGTAACACCATTACAGTCCCTTTCCACTCTAACGTCTACTGTTCCACTCAGAGTCTGACGCGTCCAGCCCTGCTGGTGCCCTAGCTCCTTCTCATACGCGACTGACCCGTCCTTGCTAACAGTAACAATCACGTTGTCGTCTCCGAGACCGACCCATACCCTATAATTAACGCCGTTAGCTGAGAATACAAGTTCTCCATCTGTTATCTCATCGTCTCCCTCCCAACTACTCAACTGCACCTCATATCTCAAGGTTAAACGAGCCTCATATCCAAGCCCGAGATCACCAAGATGTATATTCGCAGTATCCGAGTCACGCTGATTGAACACCAATTCAGTCGCAGCATATGAATGAACACCACCCAACAATAGGACGGCGACCACCATAGAGAACATTATCGGAAAAAGAACCTTCCGCATAACCCTCACCTCGAAGTTCTTTATCTTTTAACCAGTATGAACGCTAACACGCCAATCAGCAACGCCGCGAATAACATTACTGCATACATCCCCCAGCTAGCTCCCAGCACGCTTCCAAGAAGAGCCCCGCTAGCACCACTGACAACTATCGGTATAGCGGCCTCAGCAAACGTATACTCCTGCGTGGTATTCAGTATGTCTGTCTGGAACGTGCCTACCAGCTTTACACTATATGTTCCACTCCCAACTGAATCAGCACTGATAGTCCAGTTAACATGGACGGTTTTGCCTGCCATGCTTAGAACCCGGCTTGGTTCAACACTGGATCTTATACCCATCGGTGCTATAGTCTGGAGCTTTAACGTTCCAGCAGGACCACTAACCTGGGTTATTGCTACATCTATAGCCGTCTGTCCTCCCTTCGGTATCTCGACAGTTGACCTGCTAATAGATACGTTAAACTTTGCAGTGTCTATCACTATTACTTTTACGTTGGCGCTAACCTCGCTCGCAAGCGTATTCTCCACTATTAGAGTCAAGTTCTTATCGTTTACAGTAGATGTGAGGGGTACGACTGCATGAGCAGGGCTACCGCTACTCAGATATATAGCGGTTATATCGGTCCCGTTCGCCGATAACCTTATGCTTATCCCGTCTCCACTCGACAGAAGGCTATTGTTGCTATCGTATAGGTAGTACTCGAGATAAATATCGGCGGTGTCGCTAGGCACAAAGGGCAGGTTCAGATTAGCACTGGCACTTCCAGCCGTCCCGTTAACAGATGCAGGAACAGTAATGTTCGTCTCTACTCCAACAGTTATCGGAACATCGTAGAGTACTATTGTCTCTCCCTGTGCCGTACTAGCCATGCTCCACGCAGTGACAAAAAATAAGAATAGTAGCATGATTCCCACAGGAGTCTTCCTCACATTATATCACCCTTTCACCTCTACCCTAGACGATGACTCCCGTATCCTTTCAAAACCCCAAACAAACAGCGATGAAAACGACCATCTCAACACCGTCCTCAATATCTAGGGGACTAGATAGGATGAGGACATGGCCGACATAGAGTGAAGGGGGAAGAGGTGAACAAATGCAGGATCCAACAATCGACCAAGTACTCCTAAACTACCACAACAACTGGTACATAAACGTAATAATACTCTCAATCCTAGGAACCGTACTGTTCACCGAGACAGTAAAACGTCTCAAGATAAGATTCGCAAACACAACCAGCAAAGCACTCGGATGGCTTTTCAAACCCAGAATACCCGAAAACATATACATAATAGGTGAAGACATCTACTATGACGACGAAATAAAACTCATAAAAGGTGAAAAAGACTGGCACCTAATAACAAGCAAAGGACTCCACTACACAATACAAGGAGAACCAGAAACAGCCCTACAGCTCCACAGCGCCTTCAGTGTAAGAACACCCAAACCAAGTATATTTAGCGTCGCCGTCAGATGGATAATAGCAAGCACAATAATCGTATACGGGGCAATATTCGGGTTCCTAAGCTCCTACTTCGACCCACGCATAAACGTCCTAAAAACACTAACCGCAATAGGCTACACAATACAGCAGACCACCATCGTCCAAGTAATGGCAGACAGAAACATGAACCTAGCAGTAGCCACCATAATAGCATCAATAACCATAGCATGGTGGATAGCAAACATCCTCAGACTAAACAGCAGAAACCTAAAAGTATACGAGTTCGTACCCATAGCAATGAGACCAGGCGGATACATCCTCATACCAGCAATAAACAGCTACAGCAAGGCAAGCATATTCCAGGTAATAGGCAGAATAATAAAAGACGGCATCAGGATAGAAGTAGACGAGACAAGCCTAGAAGCATTCAACACCCTCAAAAAGAAACTAAAAGTAGACACCGCGACACTAGCCCAGCTCCTAAACAGGGCGTCCCTAACAGAACTCTGGCGCTACAGCCTCGGAGACACGCTAGAACAATTACAGGACCTAAAAGACGCAAGCATAGCGGAATGCAGGCTAAGAGGACAAGACCTAGCAAAAACAACAGCTAAACACGCGTTAAAACTAGGACTCCTGGCCCTAATAGCTGGAATAGTAGTAGGCGCAGTCCTCGGATACTTACTAGGTCTAGTAGTAGGAATACCGCACCCAGCAAACACAACCATACCCACAGCACCAGGAAGCATAACCCCCGCGCCTCTTCCCCCGCCCCCAACAGGCTAAACGGGTGAGAGACCATGACAAGCGAGATAAACACTGTCCTCGACATAATCCTAAACATACTGATAATAATAGCCACTACAACGATTCTCGCACTAGTAATCAAGACCGCGAGAGAAGACACCGTAAGAGAACAGCTGAAACAAGCAAAACAAGAGATAGACAGGCTAATCGAACTGAGAAAACTAGAGAAACAAACATGCGAGCAGAAAATAGCAGAAATAACAAGAATAACCACAGCGGCAGAGAACTGCATCAGGGCCCTCGAACAGGGAGTCATAAAACTCGTACACACAGAAGACAACGGAGAAGCAGTCCTCCTAGCAGACGGGACAATAATATGCAACAAGGAGCGAAAGGTGATATGGAGCAGTGATAGACACAGTCGCGGCTAGCTGGCTAATAGTATTCATAGTACTCGTATACGTGTTCCTAAAAGCATGGGATAAAACAGACAGCGTCAGGGCCGCGACAATAATAATGCTCCTAATAGGCAAGCTAGCAGCGGCAATAATGGCTATAACGGGTCTCGACAGGACCCTAACCATACTACAGCTGAGAAGCGGGGATCTGGTAAGGGTATCAGTTGCAGAGGCAATCTTCGCACTCTTCCTAGTAACAATAATAACAGTAGCCGTATCAGCACTAGTCCTCGACGCACTCCCCTCAGAGATCCGCAGAGCACTAGACGTGGAGGGATCCGATAAATGATACAAAACAACACGCTCCCGTATCTCACGAGGCTCCTAGTAGACCTAGCACTAGACGGACTAGAACAGGAACAGGAAGCCCTCCAAGAAATAAAGGCACCGAAACTAGACGCATTCATAACAGAGACAACTAGCCTCAGGCTCGTCCTACGCGGTAAAAGTGTAAGGGCAATAGCAAAACACCTCAAGAGGGAAACAGACAACCCATACGCGACAGAATACGAGCTCGCGTACCTGAACAGCATCAGGACTCTTAGAGCCCGCATAGTCAAACGAGACATAGAAAAACTCTTCCTCAACATCGGTGAACAATAGTGTTCCCCAACTACCTCTGGGGAGCAGACTGGACACGCTACAAGAGCCCAGTCCTAAGAAACATGACAGTAGTAGGATACATGCAGAGCGGGAAGACAACATACGTAAGATACCTAGCAAGACTAATGTACAAATACGCGACGAGAAAAGGAGCAGACGACTCAGAAATAGCATACATAGAAACACCCTCACTCAAAAGGGCAAAAGAAGAGATAAAAACAATAATAGATATAGAAAGGACAAGATACCTCATGCTGTTCGTAGATGACGCCATAAAATCAGCACACTCAAGACGACACAACATCCTCGAGACCCAGCTCTTCTCGGACATAAGACACTGGAGCATGAGGAAAGGAGTACTAATAGTAGTATACGCGACCCAGGACTTCCGCCTACTGGACAGGCTCATGCGGAGCGCAATGATCTACAGCTGGAAAAGCCTCCCCTTCGAATACTGGATAGGGGACAGGGAGACGAGGAGAAAAATACACACATGGATAGGAGACCCAGACATAGTAAGACTACTAGAAGCAATAACACAAGCAATATACAGCAACAACCCAGAGAAAAGCATAAGCGCACTGCAGACAGCAGTCGTGAGGATCCCCGTACAGCGGTGGGGCCCCAGACCAGTAAAAGGAATACTCCCACTAACACCGCCCAGCCACATATGGCACCGAATAACAGAACAAGACGGTGAAGGTGAAACACAAGAAGAAATAGACACCGGGCTAATACTCCACGCACTCATACGCCTCCTAAAACACCTAAGAGGTGAAAAATACCTCCTAAAGTGGAACCGGGGCAAGTACCTGATAATAAAGACGCCGAAAGGACGCGAAATAAGCCTAGGACCCCTAGGTGAAAACCCAAAACTAAAACAAATAATCAACCAAGCCCGTCGACAGAACGAATACTCCTAATAGGATACCAAGGCTTAAACCCGTAAACCCTGCTATCAGGGCTCCAAACAAACAAAACAATACCATCAACAACCACACCACTACGCTCCAAACAAAGAATCAACCTCTGCAGAAGCCTAAGACGAACCCGGCCCTCAAGCTCCAAAACATAATGACCCAAAACCACACCCCAAATAAAGAGTATAAGGCTCCCCCAGTATATTAATGTCATGTTAGAGAACAACAAAACCATCACAAACACAACCTTCTCTAACAACATTAAAATTAAATAATACATATCATATATTTCCGTTCTCTGAGGCTGATCAATATGCCTGATATCATTTCTGTGTATGCAATCCTGATCATGCTTATTGGAGCGCTGTATATAATATCAGGACTATTCAAAATAGGCTCAAATCTTTTTGAAAGATATGCGAAGACAATACTCGATGACATATGTAAGAATAGGTATTCAATTGTCTTCGGATCGATGCTCATCATACTCTCCATACTACTTCTAGAAGCACTAGAATCACCATACAATACAGACACAATAATGTTAGGCATAGCGACTCTCCTACTGTCAGCATCCTCAGTATGTGGATGTAAAATCGAGAAAAGTTAGAGAACAAACTATGAGTCTCGCCCCGACTCATTCTCTAACACCAGAGACCTCAACACAGGATCCTCCTCAACCAACAAACCATCCAACATACTCTCAGCCTCAGACAAAGCCCGGACAAGAGACTCCCAAACACCCCTAGGAAGCCTACCACGATAAAAAACAAGCAACACCCTCAACAACTCGACCTGACACCTCAACCTCTCAACCCCGTTAGAGAACACCCGAACCACGACCAAACACCCACTTCTCTAACTAAGCTTAGCCTACTAAGTAAGATAGTAAACAAACCTAATAAGCTTTGCTATGCATACTATCTAAGTCGGTGACTATCATGGTTAAAAGAGTCCACGTTATATTCGACAACGATGAATTTGAAGAACTCAAGAAACGAAAAGACAAACTCGGACTCTCCTGGACCCAAGTAATCAAACTAGGATTAGAATGTCTAGAAAAGCACCAGGAATTCTCAAAGTAAACCGCGAAAGGAGGCAGATGTAAATATGGCAAAGACCTTTAAAAGGATACTGGATCTTTACATAAACATACTCGCTTCAGCACTCAATCCTGCAGGATATTTTGCTCCAATAGTAGGAGCCTCAATATTTATAGGACTAATGACACTAGTACTTGACCCATTCATAAAAGCTTCCCAAATTATACTAAACATATACAAGATAATCTCGGCTACTATACTGCTTTCAGGAGCAATAGACATGATAAAGCGGAAACGATCTAGAAAGCATTTCTTCTAAAAGTTTTAAGGAAGATTGACGAGTATAATTATAAAATAAACTATAATCAAGGAGGAGTTCAATAATGACCCCTCTACCAGACATACCATGGGGAAAAATAATAAACATGGCAATAATAACAATAACTATTATTGGTTTCCTAATATTAATTATAATGGTATTTTACTATTGGTTATTTGCTGGTCCTAAGAAAGCACGAGAAGACCTCTGCTACCACTACTGTAATAATCCAGGTCTCCTAATAGCTTTCAATGGTGCAGCGACATTACTATTAGTAGGAGTATTTTTCGCAGTATTATTCGGAAACCCACAACCCCAATATACCCTAGGGATAGCAACAATAGGAATATTACTGACATCACTCTCAATTATATACACAACATGCCCATACTACTGCCCAAGAAACAAACAAAACCAGAATACTATAGAAACATCTAGAGAAACCGCTACTGAATCCTCACAAATCAATAACGACCAGGGAGACTGAGGCGGTGTTTAATGATATAGTATGTTGATGTGATGGGGTTTAGTCGTGTGTCTGTTTGGGTGTTTTCTGTTGGGTGTTAGAGAAGCCCGGTGAGGATCCACTCGGTTCATTCTCTAACTTTTCTAATATGAGCGGCCTCAGCAACGGGTCCACATCAATGAGGACGCTGTTACGCACACTCTCGGCTTCTCCCAGGGCTTTCAGGAGGGCGCGCCTAACGTCCTCAGGAAGCCTATCATGGTATAACTCCAGCAGTACGCCCAGGACCTCGGCGACGCACCTTGCTCTCCACAACAGCTCCCAGTTAGAGAACATATCGTCCACATCAAACCACCTTCATCTCTAACTCTTATTCATATTCAGAATATGAATTTGAATCCTAAAAAATTTTACGGTTCAGAATCAGAATAAGACAAGGTGCATTGGACATGGATCAGGAAACAATAAAACTCCTACTAACAGTACCTGGGAGGATCCTCTACTATATGGGAATACTAAACCTGGAGACAGCCAAGCTCTCCCACCTAGCAAAATACGTGGGAAACGGCGTATACAGCCAAGCACCAAGAACAAAACACGGACTATGGATCTACAATCCACACGAAGAAATAATAACACTAACAGAAAAAGGAAAAACCATCGCACAGAAACTAACATGCATAAATAATTTGCGAGAAAAACAATAATAGATTATTAATAGGATAACAATAGTGAATACTGCATCGAGAATAATTATGGTGGTACTGATGACAAATCAATGTCTTCATGGATATTTCTATAAACTCCGCCCAGATTCTCCAGAATACCCCTTCATTGAAGCAAAACTATATTTAAATAATGAATACAAGGGAAAGATCGCGTTCCTAATCGATACAGGAGCTGGTGCAACATTAATCGTATATAAAGACGCTTTAAGGCTAGGTATATCACCACGCTCAACAGGAAAGACAATTAAGATAATAGGAGTAAGCGGTTCTGAAAAAGCCGCTTTATTAAATACACCCATAAAACTAGAATTACTGGAATCCCATGAGAATAAGGATAACCTGTCCTCGATTACAATAAGCCTATCATCTATTCAGGTCGAAAAGCCTCGTGAAGTTAAAAAACGTATGCGTGGGAGCCGTATTTCCGATATTATGACCAGGCCTAGCCTTCTAGGCTGGGATGTTTTGAAAGATCTTTCGATTATTATTGATTATCCGAGAAAGTTAATTAGAATATGTAAAGAATAATGTTATATAATTAAAATGACGTCCTCTTCAGGAACATAATCTACTATTACTTCCCTTGGATCATAACCCTTCTCACGAACCTTTCTTAACACATCCTCCAACGTGTCTCCATAAGCAATAATCCTATCTCCAATCCTAGCAATAAACTTGCCTGCATATTTTTCTGGAAGACTGACTACCAATGACAACCTTATCTTCACCTCTAACTACCATATTACTTTGCCCAATTAATGTCTCTTGTAGACCTGTCATTCTAGTATCATGTTACACACGGTATAAATTTGTTTTACATTCCATGTTTTACACTATCCATGCTAAAAATATAAGTTGCAAACATGACAGGTTAGCTCCTGAACCACCCATCCAAAAGCAACGAGGGAGACTGAGCCAGTGTTTGAGTGAGTAGTAGTTAGAGAAAAATGTGGGCTCCTAGTGCTTTGCTTCTCTAACTTGCATTTGTCGAGTTATCTGGTGGGCTACGGGGTCCCCGCTGATACTCGAGAGTATGCTTTCTGCTTCGAGCAGTGCTTGGTTTAGCGGTTCCTTGAGTTTTTCTGGTAGGATATGTCTGTAGGTTTGGAGCAGTGTTCTTAGTATGCTTATTTGTGCCTGGAGCCATATTTCGGCTATGCATGATTGGAGGGTTTCGAGCTCCTCTTGGTTAGAGAAGCACCACCACATGCTCGGTCACCATTTTCTCTAACCATATCTTACGTCATCTAAACAATACTAACACACAAACCTAATAAATCTTACGAACGATACAGTAAGAAACGTGTAGAGCCATGCCGATAGAAGTAGTAAAGCTAAGACGGAGAAGCTCAGGCCTAGGCTACTACTCCTACGAGATAACACTACCCAAAGAATTCATAGAAAAACTAGGCTGGCAACAAGGAGACAAACTCCTACTAAAACTAGAAAATAACAAAATAATAATCGAAAAACCAAAATAAAAACAAAAACCCCTTACCCAAACCAAACCCCTTTTAATATATAGATATCTTTAGACAATTGATAGTTGGAGCATTATTAGTGGTGTCTTCCATTGTATGAGGAGTTTAGTGGAATCAACTGGGATACACTAACATCAATAGGTACACTCCTCATGGCGATTACCAACGTTATACTAGTAGCAGTCATATATCTACAAACACAAATTATGTCTAAAACACTCCGAGTAAACACGCTCCAAATAGCTACTGCTGTTAAATCAGAACTGGATAAACTGCTCGTGAACCATTTGTATCGTAACGGTTTGTTCAAGCTCCTGGACATACCTACATGTGATCCCAAAGCATGGAGTAATATCAATCAAATCTCAAAATACAAAATATACATTACAAATATGACAAAATCCATTCTTATCTTAGAATTTCTCATAAACCTGTTTAGACAAATACCAGATTCTCCAACCGAGTTAGTTGAGAAACTAGAAGAAGAAGTATCCAAATTCGAGGACTACAGACAAAAACTTCTACAAGAAATATTGCAACTAGAACACCAATACAACAGTACATCATGCAAAAACGCACATCATTATAGAACCGAACTACTAAAAATAGCTAGAAGAATAGACGAACTACTTATAAAAATAGAAAAACAAGAACCACTACTAGCACCAACAAAAATACTACAAACACAACAATAACAAAATATTCTATCAATCCATAAAACTGGCTTCTCCTCCTACTAGAGTAAGTAGAGTAAGCCTATAAACTCCTCCACCAAACCCAAAACCCACAATCCCAAAAACTACACTAATAAAACCTATCAACCATATCTACAAGACCAAGACACAAACTGAGACGAGCTTTAAAAACCCCCGCCTGTCTCATCGGATAAGTCGTCTTGCTTCCTTTTTTGCTTCTAGGAATGTTGATATCCATTCTGAGTGGTGTAGAATGTCTGGTGTTAGGTTAGGGTGGTCTAGGGCTATTTCGAGCTTCCACTTGTTATTATAGGGCTGGTCCTTTGCCTTATAGATCTTGATTATTGTTACTCCCAGCCTGTCCAGGATACGGCTCTCTCCGAGTATCTCGTCAAGCTCTACCTGCACGACTCTCTTGATGCCTCTGAGTGCTGCAAGGGTCAGTACATATTCTAGTGGTGCTGCATAGCCGTGATCCTTCTTGCTCCAGACCTGTACTGTCTTCCCATACTCGTTTACTCCCCTGAAGTTCTCTACGAGGAGCCTGGAGCGTGCAACAGGTCCCGAGAGCCAGTATACGCCGTCTTTGTAGCCTACAAGACCCCTCCTAGAGAGTCGTCTGAGAGCCTGCCAAACCCTGTTCTTATACCTCTCCCTGTTCTCCAGCGTTCTCTCCAGGCCTAGTAGGAGAAGAAACTCGTTCACAATAACACTAAACCTCTCCCTACCACCCAAACGCTCGAGCGCCGCTAACACAATCCTCTCAGTACGTCCTAGCCGCTTGATCCTACCTTTCCACACGGGCTCAGGGAGATACAGTAATGAGTCTGGTGGTTTTCTAAACTCTCCCTCCTCCTTATCGTCCTCTGAATCGATGATTCCGTCTTCGCCTTGTCTCAAAATTGAGACATCCCTGTTTGAGACATTCCGAAGACTACACTGTCTCACAAGCCTCTCCCACCTGGCAAGCAGTCTCTGAACACGTTTCTGGGCAGTTCTAGGATTCAGGCTAGGCCAGAGCCTTCTTCCAATACTATAGTCGCCTAGCCCCTCACGTAGAACAAATCCCGCTATTTCACGGAGAAGATAGCGTTCTTCCGGTGCAAGAGGAAGATCAGTTAGAAAACAAGCATTGAGAAGACTCACCACACGTTCTCTAACCCTTCGGTCCCTAGCCCCCCGAGCACCCTCAACAGCCCGGGAGACCAGAGCCCTACTCACACATCTTCCCTCCTAGCTTCCCCTACTCTACTAGCCACATAGTATACTAACATTATCAAATCATCAAGCGACTCAGGAATCCACACAACGCTTAGCTTCTTATCAGGCCTGTCCTTATCCCTGCACTCAAACATTAGCGGGCTGTATCTCACACTCCCAATACCTGTTCCTAGCCTCCCGACCCCAAAGCTCATCTACAAGGCTAACAGCCTCCTCAATCGACCGAGGATAAAACACCTCCTCAACCTGAACAAGCCTACTCCATTTCTCAACCATAACAGACATGACAACTTTAGCCATCCAATTCACCTCCGGACTCAAGTTTGGGCTAGGACACCCCACCAGGTGATTGTGTTATCTAGGTTGAGGTATCTTGTCCTGGGCCGCCACCATTTTTCAGCTATTATCTGCCAGCCTTCTGGCTCTACCCGCTCATTGTAATGGACTAGGATATGGGGCGTGCCTAGTTGTTCAGCGGTTCTGAAACCGCCTCGGAGAACGTTTTCTTTTCCGCCTACAGCGGCCCAGATATTATAGTGTGGTCTTCCATGCTTCCAGTTTCTATGTCCTCTCTCGCTGAATGGCGGGTCAACTACCACTAGGTCTGTCTCTAGAGCCAGCTTCTTTATGCGGGTCCAGCACGCCCAGCTAGGAGTTAACGCGAACCAGTCCGGTTCCACCTTCCATTTTAGCAATCTAACATCACAGCCAAGAAGCAGCCGGGGCCGCCATGCGAGATAGAACCTGCCCTCACCATACGTAACATCAACAACAGTCATTCCTCGAGGCTCTAGGCCTGCTTCCTCGAGAAGCATCCTGATAAGACAACTACTCGGCTTAAGCCTGCAACCCTTCAGCCGCATAATATCCTCTTGCAGAATCACCTGCATACCGTCACCTCTCATAGGATAGGCATGGAACCCTGCTCATTGCTTGGTCATACTTTGTTTTTAGGATCTCTAGGTTGTCTCTCTGCAGATAGTGTTTCTCGACTGTGTCCCTAGGGGCGTGGCCTGTAAGTGCATTTACCTCGAAGCTTGAGAGGTAGTGGCTTAAGTGCTCGGTTACCCTATGCCTTATGCTTCTAATCTCGAACTTGACACCTACAGTGTTCATAGCCTCATATATGGGTTTGTAAAGGTTCACTCGCTTTAGGGGGAAGAGTTTCTCGCTCTTCCGGCCTCTCTTCTCTAGGTATAGTTTCCTCCAGGGGAGATAGACCTCTACAAGATAATCTCTTGTCTTCTCTGTAATGAACCCGAAATAATCTCTCTTTGTTTTTCGTATACTCCATATCCATAGGAGGCGTTCTTCTAGTCTTAGCTGGTCTAGTTTTACCTCACGTAATGTCTCAACCCTAATGCCAGTGGATGCTGCTATGAGAAGGAATGCTTTGCTGGCAGGGTGTGAGACTGCATTTATAACTAGGCATATCTCTTCCCATCGTGGTGCTCTAGTTTTCTTACTCTGTACCCTGATGCTTGGGATACTGTTATATATCTCATTATCTTGGAGAATCTCCTTGACGAAAAGGCGTAAAGCCACGCTCTCCCAGTGTGCTACCTTGGGATGTTTTAGGGTTATCCTTCTCAGGTGGCTTCTGATAAGGTAGGGGCCGAGCTTGTAACCGAGCTCTTCTAGGGCTCTTTTCAGATACCTTCTATATTCTCTTGCTGTCTCAGGATTCAGGGTCCCCGATCTTATTCGAGACTCTAGGTATGCCTCCCACTCTTTAATGTGGTCCTCGGATACTATGATGACTCTTCCAGCTAGCCCGAGCCTTTCGAGTTCTACTCCGATACTCTCGTAGGCTACCTTGGCAGTGGCGGGATTGGCTTTGGCCCATTCAACGAACATCTTAACCATGCGGGTCACTGGCCAAGTTTTTACCTTGGAGTAGTCAACATATTTTGCAAGACTCGGAATCTTTGCTAGATCGTCATCTGTTGCAGCCTCAAGAATTTTCTCCATGAGACTGTCTGGGATTGGTCTCTTGCCAGTCTTCATCATATACACGTATGCACGGGAGACCCCTAGAGTCTTTGGGGATATCTTCTTTGTCTCTAGGAGGATTGTTAGGAGCTTACGCCTGTCTTCTTGGCTTATTTCGCTTAGGAAAGGCCTCAACTCTGTCACAGCCCCCATGTCAAAAATATGGGTGGGGGTCTCCTCAGCGTCGTTTTCAGCTGGGTCTCTGGCTGTAAACATGTTGTTATACGTTTCAATTCTCTCAGTGGCGTATAACAACCGTATAACAGATTGAGAATGTGGTTGAGTTTGTGGTAGTTGTGATGGTCTAGAATGTGATTGATTTTGATGGTTTTGTGATGTTTGAGGATGGTTTGTGGGGCCCGGGCCGGGATTTGAACCCGGGGCCTCCGGATCCACAGTCC
>JALWJI010000071.1 GCA_027081695.1 Acidilobaceae archaeon
CATGGCGCCTTCACCTCCTTAGGATCTTTTGTTTTAGCTTTGACCAGTCTACTCCTGCTAGTCCTTGTGGGGCAAATAGTAGTACAATTATTACGAGGCCTAGGCTCATGACTTTCTCATAGTTTATTATTGCTATCTCTGGTAATCCTAGTGCTGGTGCGAAGTATCCGTTGTAGAGTGCGTTTATTATTGATGTTAGTAGTTTCTCAGATAGTCCTACGATGAATCCTCCTACGAGGCCCCAGTATATGCTTGTTAGTCCTCCTACTATGCTTCCTGCGAATACGCTTACTATTATTAGGGCGCTGCTGTTGGGGCTGGTGTCTTTTAGACTGAATGCTATGAGTGATCCCGCTACTCCTGCTAGTGCTCCGCTCACAAACCATGATACAGTATATACGAGGTTGGTGTTTACTCCCATGACCGCTGCGAGGTTAGGGTTCTCTATTGTGGCCCTCATGGCCACTCCGAACTTTGTCTTTGTAAGGAACAAGTGGAATATCAGTGTTAGCAGTACTGCCGCTATTGGTAGTACAAAGTTTGAGGCTTTGAGTTCTAGGCCGCAGCATTGTATTGTTGGATCCCAAGGACCTATGTTTACTCCATAGAGCTTTGGTAAGTGTTTTCCTGTCAAAGCGTTTAGAAGGAAGCTTAGTATGTTAAGGAGGATTATGTCTATTGCGAATGTCGCAATCATTAGACCGATTACATCGTTGCCCTTGTCTTGTAGTGGCTTCATTACCAGTAGGTACATTATCATTGCGAATACTCCTGCTACTATGAATGACAGGAGTGGTCCTACAATAAAGAGTTGATAACTCGCTCCCTCATAGTATATTCTATCTATTAGGAATAGCATTACTATTGCTCCAAGCATTCCTATTGTTGCATGTGCGAAGTTGGCAACTCTAGTAGTAACATATGTTAGGCTTAGACCCATGCTCAATAAACCTAAAGCAGCAGCGTAAGCTATCGCGCTCATTAGGAAGACTCCGCTTGGGATAATCTCCACCATGACTCCACACCTCCTACTTTGCCAGTCCGAGGTATAGCCTGCCTAGGTCCTTGTTCTCGAGAAGCTCCTGTGCTTTGCCGTAGAACGCTATTCTTCCGGAGACTAGTAGGAGAGCGTTGTCTCCTATCTCTAGGCCTAGTTTTGCGTTCTGCTCTACTAGTATGATTGTTTTTCCTAGCTCGTCTCTAAGCCAAATTATCTTTTCGACAACTTCTTTTGCTGCTATTGGCGCCAGGCCCGCTGTAGGCTCGTCGAACATTATTAGGTCTGGTTCTCTTATTAGGGTCATAGCCATTGCTAGGAGTTGTCTCTGACCACCGCTTAGGCTCTTCGCCTTGTCCTTGAGCTTGCTCTTCAGGAAGGGGAATGACTCTAGTACTTTTTCTACTCGTTCCTCTACCAATGCTGGGGGCAGAGTATAGCCTGCCATTCTGAGGTTTTCTTCGACAGTTAGCTCTGCAAAGACATTGTCGGTCTGTGGTAGATACGCAAGACCTATTCTTGCCTTTGCGTGTGGTGGCAGTCGGGTTATATCTCGTTCATTGTAGATTATGTTGCCACTGTATACTTTTGCTATTCCAAATATTGCTTTTAGCGTGGTGCTTTTTCCGCTACCATTTGGTCCTACTATTATGAGTATTTCTTGTTTCTCGACCTTGAAGTCGAGATCAAAGAGTATGTGGAATCTTCCGTATCCCGCGTTCAAAGCCTTTACTTCTAGGAGCGCCATGTCTAACCACCCAGATAGCTCTCTATCACCTTGGGGTGTGTGAGAACCTCTTCAGGCTCTCCGTGCGCGACTACTTTACCGAATGCCATGGCATAAGCGTAGTCGACGTATCCTACTGCTATATCAAGTCTGTGTTCTACGATAAGGAAGGTTATTCCTCTCTCTTCCTTAATTTGTTTGATTCTTTGGAAAATCTCGTGTGCTAGTGTCGGGTTAACTCCTGCTGTAGGCTCATCCATTAGTATAATTTTGGGATTATCTGGCATGAGACTCCTGCTTACTTCTAGGAGCTTCATCTGTCCACCGCTGAGCTCGCTTGGCTTCTTATCCCATAGATGCCTGATCCTGGTAAATGTAATCATTCTTACACTTCTTCTAATAGTCTCTTCCTCAAATCCTATCCACTTCTTTTTGAGTATTCCAGATACTACCCCTTCTCCTGGATTGCCATATCTCGCGAAGGCAGTGTTTTCTAAGACCGTGAGGCCGGAGAATAGCCTTGGTATCTGGAAGTTCCTAACTAGACCTTTTCTGAATCTTTCGTGTGGCATGAGTCCTGTGATATCTTCTCCATCCAATATTATTCTTCCTTCATCGGGAGTGTAGACTCCACTAATAACATTCATTAGCGTAGTCTTACCGCTCCCATTTGGACCAATTAATAGAGTAATCTTTCCTCTCGGTATCTCCAAGTCTACTCCATCTAACGCCCTCAAGGCCCCGAATTTCTTAACCACGCCTCGTACTTCGAGTATCGGGTCACTCATCGGTTATCCCTCCCATTTCCACACACTCACACCCTTTCCCCCACTGGAAACGCAACCCTTTCTCTATTTATATGTGTCCACATTAGGGGAGGAAAGAAAACTGTTTCTATCCCAGGGCCAGGCGGGAGAATAGTGGACCCCAGCCCGGCCCTGGGAGCAATTATACATAGAATAGTTGGAGAATAGATAAGGGGAAAAAGAAAGAGCTTTACGCGGGCTACGAGCACTGGAGTGGGTTCTCAGTTATTGTCTCGAACTGCTCCGTCTGGTACTTCCAGATCTCGGTTAGTACCCACTGGTACTGACCGTTCTGTTCTACTATCTCGAATATACCGTAGTCTGTAGCGACTCTGTCGCCGTACTCGTTGAGAGTGATTGTTCCGGTTACTCCGTTGTATGTCTGGACTACCTGTGGTATTGCGTTCGCTACGTCTTGTACACTTGCGTCTGGGCCTCCTGCCTGCTGGATTGCTAGGGCCATTACCCATACTGCGTCATAGGCTATGAGGCTATATGGATCCGGTGGGTATCCTAGCTTGTTTAGTAGTGCACAGTAGACGTCCTTAGTCTTGTCTGTTAGACCGAAGGTAATGGTGTTCTTCCACTTTACCTGGACTGCGAAGCTGGCTGCGTCCTGGTTCTGGAGTATCTGCTGGCTTAGAGCCGTACCGTCGCTACCGTACCACTTGACCTGTGCGAGCTGGCTGTACTGGCTTGCTGTACCGAGTATCTGGCTGGCCTCCTCGAATGCGATTAGCTCGACGCCGATGTTCTCGGGTGCAACGCCCTGAGCTATTAGTTGGTCTACCTGGTTAGCGATTTCTTGCACTAGGTTGTCGAAGTTGGGGCTCTGTGGGTCGTATGGTATTTTTGCTGCTACTGTTCCTCCAAACTGAGTGAAGTAGTTTTCTACGAATCCTGCTAGTCCGCTTCCCCAGTCGTCGTTTCTATAGACTATAATTACATGGGTTACTCCGTCATTCTGGTATAGCTCTGCTAGTACTTTACCCTGGAGCTCGTCTGGAGGCGGGAATCTGAATACTGTGTCTTTTAGTGCTAGTGATGGAGCTGTACTGCTCTGGCTTATTACTACTGCTTCCTTACCCTGCTGGATCTCGCTCACTATTTCGCTGAGCTCTCCGCTGCTCATGGGTCCTATGAAGTACCTGATGCCCTGCTGGTAGAGTGTGTCGAACTTTTGTAGGGCTACGCTTGGCTTAGTCTCTGTGTCTACAATGACGAGCTGGATCCTGAAGTTTGCTCCCTGCTCCTCTAGGTACTTGTTGACGTCTGCCTCGGCCATCTTTACTGCTTCTTGGTTTGTCTTACCGAAGCTTGCAAGGTCACCAGTTAGTGGGAGAAGTACTCCGATTTGTATGGTCTGTACTTCCTCGCCTGTCGGCTGCTCCTCCCCTCCCTGTCCTGCTAAGTAAAACGCTGCACCTGCAATTATTATTATCGCGACAACTATTGCCAATGCGACCTTTGCGTCCATGCGGTCACCACCATATATTCACTTATTTTCTGATCAATTGTAGAACGGCACACCCAGAATTTAAATGTTTAGTCGCAGAGTTTATCGAATAAATAAATCTACATATATTCTACTATACAATTTTACCAAACATACAATACTACAACGGTGGGATTAGCTAGACACTCGATATAAAGAGAAAATGCCAGACCAGATCCAAACTATTTCTTTTGTCTACACGAATAATACGTTAAGATTATAAAAATCTTTCTATCTAGGAGAAGAGATCAAGATATCTACCCTTACAATACTATTCCTATATCCCGGGGTTAATGATGATCAAATCTCGCTAGTCGGATAGAAGGTAATACTGAGTATTACTTTGAAGAGGGCGTTGACTGCTGAGACCCCCAAAATTAGATAGATCCTAAAAACCTGGGATTTCAACAATCTTGTATGCTATTTCCTTTGCTACTTCGAGTTTTTCCTGATGCTCCCGCAGGAACTCCTCAAGTAAGCTCCATGCATGTCTTTTACATTTCCCACAGAGGAGTCTCCCGCTTCTGCAATCCTCGTATATCTCTCTAAGCTTTTTGTCGTCTAGTATAAGGTGATACATGTAGAGATCATAAACAGTGCATTTCTCGGGTATTCCTCCAAGTTTTCTCTGTTCCTCGGCTGTTGCTCTGCCTCCAGTTAATGCAGCCATTAGTTTCCTCCGCGCAGTCT
>JALWJI010000072.1 GCA_027081695.1 Acidilobaceae archaeon
AAGATCGTATACGAGTCGGCGTCTTGGATCCGGAAACCAGATAAATTATTCCAAAGCCTAGAGCGTGAAGGCGCAGTCATACTTCATTTCCAAGATGGTAGGGCCGCGGTAGATCCAGAGTTCTGGGATGAGTTCAAGCGTAGGCTCTCTGAGATTGCTGTTAGGACTGTTGAGGAGGTAGAGTTCCTTTTAAGTAGTGGAATGGGGGATAAGGCTGGGGAGTTGTTCCGTAAACTGGTGAAGGAGGGATTAGCGTATTATGATGAGGATCGTGGAGGCTGGATAGTAGCTATATAATTATGCGTGGAGATTATTTTAGTTCTCCCACGTGTTCATATCCTTGTCTTAGACCCTTACCAGCATATTTCACGAGTGCTTCCGGCCCTTCACGTAGTAATAGGGCGAGGTTCTCTGCATGTTTCTCTACCCTATCAATAGCTATTTCCTTGAGCTTTCTTGGATCTCCGGGTGCCTCGTCTTCGTGAACTGTGACGTCGAGAAGAAGTTTCCCCGTGAATATCTCTACCATTATTAGGCCTACGCTCATTGCAATGTAGCTAAGCTTGTCGGCTTCTCTCATACCGACCCATCCCAACGTTATAGCGGCATCGCATCCCTGATCAAGCATTCTTTTAGCTGCGCCTGGGAGATCCTTTATGCCGGGAACAGTAATTCTCTTAATAGTATATCCTGGAAGCCTGCGTTTCAGGACTTTTACCGCTATATCGCCCATGTTGACTCTCGCGAAAGTTGTATCGATAACAGCTACGCATTTCTTCATATTCTGCACGCCTCAATAATTTCTTCTCCTGTGACTAGCGGTATGCCGTGTTTCTTTGATAACTCCCGAGCCTTTTTAAGGCTGAGAGAGTCTCCTTTATCAAGCATCTCCGCGAAGACTACGCTGGGCCTTAGCCCAGCTAGCATTGTTAGGCAGATGCTGAGCTCTGTGTGACCACGTCGCTCCTCTAGTTTTCTCGCGGCGAGGATAGGTACGTGGCCTGGGGCCTGGAATTCTTCGAGGAATTTTTTCCTGGCCTCATCAGGGCCCTGTTCTAGGTATAACTTTACTACTTTGTCTAGTTCCCTGATTGTCTTGCTTCTCTCCTTGTCTGGTATTCCTGTCTTTGTCGATGCGTGATTAACCCATATTGTGAATGCCGGCCTGTCTCCATAGGAGGTCTTCTTCTGTGTTAGGGGTTTCAGTGGTTCGTGTAGGGAGATGAGTTCGTCTCCCCAGATGAGGCCGAGGTTCCTGGCTATTTCCCAGGTTGTTGCATAGCATATGAGCCCTCCTGCTAGGGTTCTTAGATTGTAGATTGCGTCGACGTCTGCATTCTCGGCATAGTATACTAGGTCTATTTCCCCCTCTCTTTCTTCCCCGTCGAATATCATTATTGGTCTTCCGCTTCGTAGTGCGTCAATTACTTGTTTCAGGGTTTCTTGCATACTCTATCACCATGCTTGCAATTGTCAGCGCCACTAGCAAGATTATCAATGGTAGTGTTAATACGTTTTTAAGAATCTCTTTATCGCCGGCTAGTGTTTCCGGTGGAGGTAGAGTCTTATTCTCTTCTTTTAGTGTTGTGTATTCTCCCGTGTACTCCTGGTTGCTTGGCTGGATAGAGCTGGTTACTGTATTGTTTCCGTTTCCTGTTACGGTACATGGAGATTCTCCGCTGTATACGTAGATCTCTGCTACAGTGACCGTGTTCATAGCTATGAGTATATCGTGGTACCTGTTGGGCTCGAGTGTGCCTAGAATAGTTTCCGGTATTATTGTTATGTTTAGTAGTGTCGCGGAGCCATGTTCTTCGATATTTTTAGTTATGGTGAACTGGTCAGTTACGTTTGTTTCTCCGTCTAACAGAATGGTGACTTGTATCTCTGAGAGGTTTATTTCCCCGGTATTATTGAGACGTATCAATATCTTGACGGAGTAGCCAAATCTTGAGACATCTAACTGTATGGTTGAGTCTCCTTTGACAATGCAATAGTTATAGGTTTGATCTTGTCCGTATGCCGGAGCAATGCCAGATAGAAGCATAATGGTTAATAATATACCTAGTATTAGGATTGGAAGACTCTGCATCTTGCGTCCACCAGCTCTAGTATTCTCCGGTGTGCGTTGCTGAGCCTCCTCCTATACTCTGTTGTTTTGATTTTAGCTTGCCCATACTCGTCTAGAAGGGTTAGTTTATCGGCCAACTCTTTGATGTAGACTATTTCGAATAGGGGGAGTTGTTCTATTTCTTTCCATTCGAGCTCATATGGTATCTTCATTATATTAGTATAGTTTATGAGGCCTTTTCCACGTGTTGTTATATAGGCTAGTGAGAGAGTAAGCGGGATTATTCTCGCGTCTATTCCTGTCTTCGTTATATAGTTAGTTGTTAACTGTACTCCTGGCCTGGAAAGCATTCTTTCTACCGAGACAGTTTCTGCCTGGAAAATGTATGCGTCTACTAGGTGGGAGGCTTGATAGCTATAATACACGGGTACTAATGCTAGTTTTTTAGGATTGTATCCTGCCTGGACTAGTTTTCTCGCTAGGTTCTTAGGGTTTGGACCTGTAATAAATATCATGGGACTCTTTTCTCTCAGTCCTAGGAGGCACCAATACGTCAAATTACCATAGTTATGTACTAGGAGCTTGTCCGTGTCTAGGTTCATACATATATTCTTAATGTGAGCTAGACTCCTATGCGTATATGTATATAATGCGTCTATTAGACAGCTCCAGATATGATGTATTGTCTTTCCATAGAGTATCGAGTCCTTGTCTGCAGCTAATGAAACGATGTCTCTTAGTATTCTGCTCACGTTATTGAAGGGCCCATAGTATGGCGCAGTCTTTGACAAGTTCATAGATAGTATTGTAGCAGTGCCTTCGAGCTCCTTTAACGTAATGGACTCTTCTAGCCCCTTAGGGCGGAGAGTTTCTACTAGTTTGTAGAGGATTGTCGTTATGTCATTGTTTACTAGTAGCTCTGATATCACGGTGGTCGGGCTTTTTCCACTTTCCATGACGCCTCCCTCTAAGCTTAGAGCTATAGTATTAGCAGGATTACGGCAAGGGCAAGAGCAAACGTAACCGTGCTTTCGATTATTGCTGCAGCCATCAGGTTGGCCGATGCAATATATAATGCACTTGGTATTTTCCTGCCTAGGACTCGTATGCCTTTTACTAGATATGCCATAACTGCTGCGGCTAGTACTATTGTTGGTATTTCTACTACTCCATGTGGAACTAGGGAGGCATATATGAATAGAGCGTATTTTCCAGGTTCATTTACGAGATGTGGACTTATTTCGGCTATTTGAGAGGGAATAGTTGAGATGACTAGGGCTACGATTATCCCGTTTATAACTATTATCAAGAGGGGTATGATTACAGTCACCGCAGATATTGCAAGGATTAAGGAGACGGACAAGTTACGTAGATATATTACTACCGGCAACAAGAATAGCGGGTAATCCAGTACTTCTTGTATTCCTTGGCTTTCCTCCTGGGCTATCGAGCCTATCTGCGACTGGAGAACATCTGAGTGGATTAATGGTAGTGTCATCGAAATAGTAAATACTAGGACTAATATTATGACGGCCTTGAAGGTTGTCTTATTCATGATGTAATTGTAGGCCTCTTCAGCAAGTGGTCTCTTCATCGCCCCGTTACACCACGTTGACACATTGATGCTCCGTATAGGAGTATGCTTCACTTATGTATGTATTGAGGAGATCCTGATATTAATTCTCTTAGTAAATTCAAGAGACTAGCCTGGGAATTCGATTACTGTATGCATCGTAATGCATCGTGTTAGTTTCCTGGAGGCTACTATCGGATTTTTAATCGTGGAGGGACTCGGGTAATTCTTGGAAAAGGATCTACCAAGTGCAGCAAACGGGATAACAATGCTGAGGCGAGAATTAGTCCCCTACGGGGTAAGGAGACCTGTGCATAGGGTGAGATAATAGAATGGTTTCAAGAGCAAAGGACGTGCAGAGACGGCTGAATCTTCTATTTGACCTGTGGAACACGATTATAAATCTCTGGGAACAGGATCGGTCAATAGACCGTGCTAAAGTTATCGAAATACTGAAGCGGGAATACAAGAAGGAACGCTTGAGTCCTCTACGAGGAGCATCCCTGCCCGAAGACATATTCGATAAGGAAATGGCAAGCCTCTATATAGTAGGCAAGTACGGGATGGGTCTAGAGGACCAGTACCCGGATCTCTTCGACGCTATATTCTACCCAGAGATAAAATACGACCAGATCATAGAGATAGTTATGTCGAGTACGCCGGAAGAAGCTAGAGAGAAAATAATGGCATTACTTGGAAGTATTCCCGACGACAATACCATAGCGCGGATACTCCGGCTAAGATTTACACAGGTATACTATGGATTTGCCGACGAAGAGAGCCTAAAGAATCTTGCTAAATCCCTAGCAAAAGTGTTCCCTGAGAAAGAAAAGATCATTTCGAAATACGTTAGGTTCTATATTGCCTTTAAAGTGGCAAGCGCAATATATCGCGGAGAAGTGAAAGATAGGCTTACGAAGGAAGCGATGAAGCAGGGCACAGCCCTAATTTTCAGCGACTTCCATGGAAGTATCCCTGACGATAAGTATATTCGGAAAATTGCCTCTGAGGTATTCCGAGTCAATAAGCGA
>JALWJI010000073.1 GCA_027081695.1 Acidilobaceae archaeon
GGTTTGCATCTCGGATCCTTTGGAGAGGTGGTAGGTTCCTATCGATGACATTGTCTAGTAGCCTTATAGCCAGTCGCACATCCTTTGCTAGGCCCTCCCAATCTATTTCGCCGTCTTTAACGTATTTTTCAAGATTAATGCTTCCCAGGTTACATGCCTCCCAAGGAAGCAAAGGCTCCTCTCCGCAGGGGTTCGTCGCATTTATTTTTCCAAGGTACCAAGTAGGGTGTCTTCTGTTGATTTCGTCTATGTTAAGGAATCCGGGATCGCCGCTTTCCCAGGCTCCTGTTACGATTTTATCGAATAGATCCTTTGGATCTATCCATTTTACGATAGCATCTTCTTCCTCCGCAAGAGCTATCGCTTCGTCTATTGTTACTATAAGGGATTCATCAAGGCTTATGCTTCCACCGTTTTCTTCCAGCTCGTTGATTATTACTTCTTGTACCCAGTCATCGCTAAGATAGTGCCTGGCCCTTGAGATCGCGTAGTATCTTGAGTCGCGTTCGCCTCTTAGGTCTGTTTTTCTAGGATTAATAAGTGGCCATTGTTCATTGTTTTCGAGTGCCTTAAAGAAGGCATCGTAGAAGCCGACACTGATGTTGAAGTTTTGTAGATGGGTGTCTTTTAACTGTCCTGTTTTAGCTAGGATGAATTTCTCTATGTCTGGATGCCAGATATGCATTATTCCCATGTTTGCTCCTCGTCTCTTTCCTCCTTGTTTTACTACGTCTGTTGCTACATCAAAGAGTCTCATAAAGCTAAGCGGACCGCTTGAAAGTCCACCGCTACTCGTTACAATATCGTTTTCGGGGCGTAGTTCTGAAAAGTCAAAACCGGTTCCTCCACCACTCTGATGTATTAGCACCTGTGCTCTGAGAGCGTCCATTATACCTTCTTGATCGGGAGTGGTCATTGCGTCTCTAACAGGGACAACAAAGCATGCTGAAAGTATCTTGAGCCGCGTACCTGCGTTCATTAACGTGGGACTATTTGGCATGAACCTAAGTGTACTTAGCAAATCGTAGAATTTCTTTGCATACTTTTCGACTTCTTCGTCTGATTTACCATAGTCTTTTTCTACCTCGGCTAGGTATCTAGCGGTTCTCCAGAAAAGCATTTGAGGGGTTTCTCTAAATCTCCAGGTTTCGGGATCCTTTAAAAGATATCTGGCTTCTAGAACTTTCAAAGCATTAAATGAAAGTAGCAGATCTCTCTCATTAAACTCGTTCCAGTTACCCTTTCCATAGACATCGTTATAGATATGAGCAAGTTCGAATCTCTTCGCAGCCTCAAACCATTTAGGGTTAGTTATGCCTCTCTCTACCATAATTTTAGCTATTTTGTCCGCTAAGACAGCCGAATATACTTCTCTCTCCTCTATTGATTTGAGTACCTCGTCCAGTAAATCTAGAGCGTCTTCTTCTGAAAGCCCTGCTCCTAACACTGCTTTTCTTATCGATGCTCTTAGCTTAGCTAGGCTGAATGGCTCTTTTCTTCCGTCTCTTTTTATTACATTGGAGGGTATCATGGTTCAGACCCCTTATTGGAATGGTGTAAAGAGCAACCTGGCTACTCTTGGTAAACACCAGGTGTCTGCGAAATCAATTGTTGGGTCCCGGGTTTGATAACGGTTCATGAGTGTTTTGGTGGTTTGTCTGGTTTTGTTTCGAGCTCGTTGTGGGGTTCTACACGGTCACTTGTATTCCATTAACGGTAATACCATATCTAATCTAGGTCGTGGCGAGTATTGTGAATAAACTACATAGGTATAAGTTTACTAATAATACAGTTGTTATGGTGGGATATAGGACGGGTCAATCGGGAAATATAATTAATTAAAATTAATAATAATAAATAATATTGGGGGAGAGGAGCCTCGGCGAGAAAGAATAAATCATCAAAAGAGAAAAAGAAGACAAAGAAAACACGAAAAAGAAAGAAATGGACTCTCGATATAGAGAGTGTATCAAAGGAATTATCATCAATTCTAGTAGAAAGGCTTGGTCTAGACTATGCTGGAATTGAACCGGAATTTATACGCGATATAGTCGCATCAATAGTACAAGGTATAGCGGAGTCCAGGGCTACAAAGCCCTCTATGGAGAGCCTGTACAAGAAT
The DNA here is from genome assembly GCA_027081695.1 of Acidilobaceae archaeon. Taxonomy (GTDB): domain Archaea; phylum Thermoproteota; class Thermoprotei_A; order Sulfolobales; family Acidilobaceae; genus S143-63. The sequence continues at coordinate 2,123 of JALWJI010000073.1, forward strand.
ATCTATAGGAACAAGCACTCCTTCTTTAAAGCCATAGCTGCAAAACTTGTCACACGGGAAAAACTCTCATCCGAACAATTAGAGTTTATCCTTGCATATGCACCAGACATAGCGGGCAAGGCTGCTCCATATCTTTACAGGGAAGCAAAAAGGATCGGTGCCGATCACATAATTGATTCATTACGATTATTATGGACTAGATACGGTAGTCCTACACCGATCGAATGTCCTCGTTGTGGTTTTAGAGCACTAACACCAGAACTAACATGTATCGTGTGTGGAGCCCAGATCGATGAGAAGGAACTAAAAGAGTACATAGGTTTTGAAGCATTATTAGAGGATTTTGCGAGAAAAGCGCCGTTAACCGTAATTCAAGAAATAATCTCCTCCGGCCTAGTTTTATATGATGGAGAACGAATTATGCCGTTATCTCAGAGATCCAGAGGGTATACTGTAGAGCTGTATCTTACTCAAAGAGAAAAGGTGATATTGGAGAGAATTATGAAGGAAAGACAGGCTCTAGGAGACTACTTCTAAAGAGTTAATTGTTTCCAAATAGGATCTACAATATGAACAAATATCTCCAAGGTCTGAGTATCCTCCACATAAACGACACGCTTTATTCTTTAATGGTAGTTTTCGTGTTAATAGGGAGATGCTCTTAAACGAGCTAAATTCGAGTTCAGGCCTGCCTACTGCTACACTATAGAAAAGCAGTTTGGCGTTCTTTAGATTGGGCCTGCATGGTGTTTTCACTAGTGGTATTGTATCTTTATTTAACGCCAAATATGCTGCCAAGAGTTCTCCTTCTGCACGCTGGGTTCCTGATATGATAGATATAGAATTTAACTGTAGGATAGGTAGGGATTCGCTCAGCAGGAAGGATTGTCCTCTTAACACTGCTTCTAGCATGAGTAAGTTTAGATCTGTGCGGGTGAGAGGAAGAACTATTGCTTGTGCTCCGTGTTTTTTGGCTAGTTTTATTGACCAGGCACGATCATATCTCCAACAATAAAAAGGATCCGTCAGATTATGGCTAGGAGGAGCGATGTTGGTTATGTAGAGGTTTTCGCTCGGCTTATAGTCTCTGAGTTGTTCGTAGAAATATTGAGGAACTGCTATGATTGTTTCTACATTGTATTCTGATTCTATTCTTGGAACGAATTTAGAGAGTATCAGTGAATGGATCGGGTTAGTGAAAGTTATTGGGAGTAGGATTTTTGAGTTTGGTTTCAGCTTCTTTGTGGATGCAAGGGATCGGTGTATTGTCTTCTCTAGTGTTCTTGAGAGGCATTTTTCGCAGAGATAGTCTCCGCTGTATCTACGATAGTATACTGCAGGTCTTTTCTTGCATACTGTGCATGTTCTGTGCATATTCCGTGGCCCTCTGCCTGTAGGTATAGGCTGTTATAGATAGTATTGTGTTTTTCATTTTCTGTGCGAGAATTCCGGATAACAGTCTGGGAAATATGGAAAAGTTTTTATAGAAGTAATCTGACAATAGTATTCTGGAGTCTAAAATAAAAAGGTATCACAGGTGAGAACAATGGCAGTAGGACCAGGCGTGCCGGTTCTAATACTGAAAGAGGGCACGCAGAGGACATATGGCAGAGACGCTCTCCGCTCAAACATCCTAGCAGCTAAGGTACTCGCCGAGCTTCTCAAGACCAGCCTAGGCCCCAGAGGCCTCGACAAGATGCTTGTAGACGCGTTCGGCGACATTGTAGTGACAAACGATGGAGCAACAATCGTAAAAGAAATGGAAGTACAACACCCGGCAGCTAAACTACTCGTAGAGGTAGCAAAAGCCCAGGATAGCGAGGTAGGAGACGGAACAACAAGCGTAGTAGTACTTTCGGGAACAATGCTAGAAAAAGCCGAGAAACTCCTAGACGAGAGCATCCACCCAACCATTATAATGAGCGGATACATCAAGGCCCTACACAAGGCCCTAGAGATACTCGACCAAATCGCCGAACCAATCAATGTCGAAGACGACAATGTCCTAAGAAGAATAGTAGAAACCACACTCTCAAGCAAAATCGTAGGACACGGACCCGAGAAAGAAAAAATCATAGAAATGGTAATCGAAGCCATAAAGACAATTGCTGAGAAACAGCCCGATGGAACATATAAGGTAGATCTCGATAATGTAAAGATAGAGAAGAAGAAGGGAGGCAGCCTCCTCGACTCCAAGCTAGTCAGAGGAGTAGTTATTGACAAGGAAGTAGTTCATCCAGGAATGCCCAGGAGAGTAAAAAATGCAAAGATCCTAGTCCTAGATGCACCGCTCGAGATACAGAAACCAGACCTAACAACAAAGATAAGAGTAACAGACATAGACCAGCTAGACAAGTTCCTCGAAGAAGAGACAAAGCTCCTCAAAGAAATGGTCGACAAGATCGTGAGTGTTGGTGCTAATGTTGTTGTGACTCAGAAGGGTATTGATGAGGTTGCGCAGCATTTCCTTGCTAAGAGGGGTATTCTTGCTGTTAGGAGGGTTAAGAGGAGTGATATTGAGA
>JALWJI010000074.1 GCA_027081695.1 Acidilobaceae archaeon
TTTCTGGCTGGGTCGATGGTGTTGGTTACGTATCCTATTGTTATGGTGTTGTCTATAATACCGTATATTGAGGTGGGGAGCGGGACTGGGTATACCTTGTATCCTTTGGAGTGTAGTTCCAGTGCTAGTTTTCTCTGGGCGCCTGTTGTTACGAGGACTAGGTCTGGATCTAGTTCTTCTAGTTTTTTCATGTTTACTTGGAAGTAGCTTCCTATTCTTGGTTTTTGTTTTGCTTCTTTGGGTTTGTTGCAGAAGTGGCTTACTGCTACTATTCTTTGTTCTAGTCCGAGTAGGTATAGTGTTTCGGTTATTGATGGTGCGAGGCTTATTATTCGAGAGGGTTTGTCTGGTAGTTCGACGTATTCTCCGAGGATTTCGCTGTATATTTTTCTCATGTTTCCTCTCCCCTTTTCTGGACACCGTATCCAGTTTTCTTTACGGTTTAACCTACTAATAGATCTTATTTGAAAAGATAATAACTGTTCTAAAAATAGTCTTATTGTGGGTGCCGCGACTTGTCGAGCTTATTTAACGATGATTCCTTGAAAAGTATAGCAGAGGCATACGAGAAATACGAAAAAGAGCTAGTTCCAGAATGGCTCAAAAAACTTCCCGAGAGAATGGAAGAATTCAATACACTCAGCTGGATACCAGTCAAGAGAATATACACGCCCCTAGACATCAAAGACCACGACTACATGGAAAAACTAGGATTCCCAGGAGAATACCCCTTCACGAGAGGAATACACGCAACAATGTACAGGGCAAGACTATGGACAATGAGAATGTTCAGTGGCTTCGGAGGACCCGAAGAAACCAACCAGAGACTCCTATTCCTCATAAAACACGGAGAAACAGGACTCAGCCTCGCATTCGACTATCCAACACTAATAGGAATAGACCCAGACGATCCCATGGCGGAAGGAGAAGTAGGAATAGTCGGCGTAAGCGTCCCAACAATAATCGACATGGATATCATCTTCCGCAACATAGACATGTCCACCGTCACAACAAACATGACAATAAACCCGCCAGCCCCAGTCCTCCTAAGCTTCTACGTGGCCGTGGCAGAAAGCAAGGGAGTACCGAGACACAAAATAGGTGGCACGACCCAGAACGATCCACTCAAAGAATTCATAGCACAGAAAAGCTACGTGTTCCCACCGGAACCCGCCGTAAAGGTAGCAATGGACCTAATAGAATGGAGCATAAAGAACATACCTAAATGGAACCCGATAAGCATAAGCGGATACCATATAAGAGAAGCAGGATCCACAGCAGTACAAGAACTAGCATTCACCATAGCAGACGGAATAGAATACGTCAGACAGCTCACAGCGAGAGGCCTAGACGTAGACGAGTTCGCGCCAAGACTCAGCTTCTTCTGGGACAGCCACATAAACTTCTTCGAGGAAATCGCAAAGTTCAGAGCAGCAAGAAGAATGTGGGCAAAAATAATGCGCGACTGGTTCGGTGCGAGGAAGAAGAGAAGCCTCTGGATGAGATTCCACACCCAGACCGCTGGAGTAAGCCTCATGGCGCAGCAACCATGGATCAACATTGTCCGAACAGCGATTGAGGCGCTCGCAGCAGTCCTAGGCGGTACACAGAGCCTCCACACAAACAGCTTCGATGAGCCATTCAGGGTCCCCAGCGAGTTCGCCGCCAAGATAGCTCTCAGAACGCAGCAAATCATAGCCTATGAAACAGGGGTCGTAGACACGATTGACCCCTGCGGTGGAAGCTACTTTGTAGAATGGCTAACAGACGAGATCGAGGAGCGGGCATGGAAATATATCGACAGGATAGAGCGGATGGGTGGAATGTTGGAGGCCGTGAAGAAAGGCTTCCCCCAGCGAGAGATAGCAGAAGCGAGCTATAGGTTCCAGCAAGAGGTCGACGCAGGGAAGAGAGTTATAGTAGGAGTAAACATGTTCGTTGAAGAAGAGGAAGAGGACATCCGTAAGGTCCCGCTCCTCGAGTTCAACCAGGAGGAAATAGAGGAGAGACAAAAACAAAGGGTCAAACGTATTCGGAGCGAGAGAGACAAGGCGAGATGGAGCACTGCTCTCTCGAACCTCAAGAGGGCCGCCTCCAGAGGAGAAAACATCATGCCTTATGTGCTAGAGGCGGTCAAGGCAAAGGCGACTATTGGAGAGATTATGGGTGCGTTGAAGGAGGTGTATGGTGTATATGTCGAGCCTCCAATCTATTAGCGAGGAGATAAAGGCTAAGAGGCCCCTCAAGGTCCTCGTAGCCAAGCTCGGAATAGACGGTCATGACCGCGGAGCAAAAGTAATAGCAAGAGCACTCAAAGACGCTGGATTCGAAGTAGTATACACTGGCATAAGACAAACGCCAGAACAAGTAGTAATGTCAGCGATACAAGAAGACGTTGATGTAATAGGAATAAGTATACTATCTGGTGCACACATACATCACGTAAAGAAATTGATGGAGAAGCTCAAAGAGATAGGAGCAGACGATATACCTGTAGTAGTGGGAGGAACCATACCACTAGTAGACATTGAACCTCTCAAGAAAATGGGTGTAAAAGAGGTATTCCTCCCAGGAAGTAGCCTTAAGACTATAATAGAAACAGTTCGTCGCCTAGCGATAGAGAAGAGAGAGAAAGAGAAACTATTAACGTAGAGCAGTCAAGAAGGAGGCGGCACCCTCCAGCCAATTATTTTCCCTTACGGGCTAGATCTTGCATTTTCCTAGTACACGTAGGACAGCGACAGCCTTACCAATACCCTCCTGGACCTCCTTGTCTCTAAGCAGGTTTAGAAGACCCTTCAGTCCTGTAACTGGCTCGGCTCCCTCAACGGATTTGAATGCCTCCTCCAGGCATGGAACAGCGTTATCGAGCCTGGAAGTCACAACAGGCAGTAGATCAATGAGTTTTTCGAGAGAAGCAATTGTGTCATCATCCAGCTTATCCAAGAGCACCAGTAGCTTCTCTATCTTGGGGAGTACCTCGACAAGCCTCTCCAGCTTGTCGAGATCAACATGTGCCATAAGTCTCAGAACAGCCTCGAGTCCCGCATCAAGAGCCTCATAAGTATCCTCACTCATAACGCTTCCCTCCACGTAGATGATACTGCGTCCCAGGACATTCAATAAGCATGAACTATACGCGAATACATAATATTCTAGCAGAGACTCGATATAAAGACATGGTGTGTATTCTGTGCCGCGAGAAAACGATCTAGTCATAATTGATGTCACCCCCGAGGGATATGGTAGAGAACTAATAGCATCCTATCTCGTAATCGGAGACGAGAAAACAGCGCTGATCGAGACTGGGCCCGCCTCAACAAGCAAGCTACTCATAAACAAGCTGGACGAGCAAGGAATAGAACCGGACTACATAGTAGTAACACATATCCACCTGGACCACGGAGGAGCAGCAGGACAACTAGCAAAACATTATCCCCGTGCACGGATAGTAGTACACCCAAGAGGATACAAGCACCTGGCTAACCCAGCAAAACTATGGCAGGCGAGCCAACAAGTCCTAGGAGAAGTCGCGATACTCTACGGAGAACCCATCCCTGTCCCAGAAAACCAGCTCCATGCAGCCGAAGACGGAGAGATCATAGAGCTAGGCAGAGACCAACGCCTCTATATACAGCATACCCCTGGACACGCCAGCCATCACATGAGCATACTACTCGAGCCTCACGGACTATTATTCACAGGCGACGCCGCAGGTGTATCATTCCTCGTAGATGGCACGAGGATTAGGCTTCCCACGACTCCACCACCATTCAAGCCAGAACTCTATATAGAGAGCCTGGAGAAGATGAAGAAACTAAACCCGAACAAGATAGTCCCAACACACTATGGAATTGATCCGCTACCCGGCACAGAGTATCTTGAACAACACAAGCATCAACTAGAGAAATGGCTAGGCGCCGTTCAAAAACTAATATCAGAAGGGGTAAGTGATCCCTCACAGGTCGCAGAGAAGCTACCAGAATATTTGGATGAGGCACGTGATGTCGTAGAGAAGGGAGGAAAAATCGCGTACGTGACCTTCTATTATAGTACTGTATGGGGAATGGTAGACTATTATCTGAGAAAAAACAATAGATGATTCCTACGCCTGTCTTGTTTCTCTTTACGTTTACTCGGGTAGTATGTATCGTGTGGTAGCCGCGATAAAGCCCGGCGTTAACAAGTGGTATAATAGGGCGAGCAATGCGACTGGTGCACCACCAATACCGGCTACTATTTCGAACGCGTAAAGTATGTTGGTGTTGAGTAATAGAACTATGGATGCCGCACCAGCGATTATTCCGTAGAGGAAGGCTTCTCTCCCGCTACCTGCTACATAGCCGATTATTATGCCGGCTACGAGCGGTGCTAAGGTCAAGTTATAGGGCTGTTTGAGGAGCCATAATGTAGCCATATATAATACTGCTCCAACTACGAGGGCGAGAGTCTTTATCTGTGTACTTCTCTTTTCGATCATCTTCCTCCACCTCCTTAGCCAGATCCATTGATTACCAGGCTGGGTGCTCCGTAGGCTTCAGCAGGCTGGCCTAACT
>JALWJI010000075.1 GCA_027081695.1 Acidilobaceae archaeon
CCAGGATGCTCGACTTCGTTATAATTGATGGATTTAACTCTTTCGCGTAGCTTAACACGCTTAGGCTCTGCTTGTAGCCAGCTCTTGGGTCTCGTATTAGGGGTGTTAGTCGCTCCACGGTCTCTATGTTGTGTGCGAATACGTCTAGCCCACCATCTATTACGATCCTGATATGGTTCTTTACTCCATTGAAGTCCGGCGTGAGGGCTTCAACTATTGTCCCTGGTGACAGCTTCTTGATTAGACGGATTGTCCTGGCGTAGTGGCTTGCACCCCCGTCCGGGAGGTCGTCTCTAGTAACACTTGTTAATACAACGTATCTAAGGCCAAGGTCTTTTACTGCTAATGCTATTCTATATGGTTCGCTGGGATCCGGAGAAGTGGGTTTCCCTCTCTTGACAGAGCAGAACCGGCAACCACGTGTACATATATCTCCTAGGATCATGAACGTTGTATGTCCCTCTCCCCAGCACTCGGAGAGATTGGGGCAGAGAGCCTCTTCGCACACAGTGTGAAGCCCGTGTTTCCTAAGCGTGCTTGCTATAATGCCCATATTCGGTGTGGGCTTTATCCGTATTTTTGGCTTCAATCCCTGTTCTACCCCTAACCAACCAGCATCAGGTATCATGTTACTCTGGCTCCAACGTAACTAGCTTAGATCCAGGGATTACCTCGTCGTTTTTCTTCACGTGCACCTCGATAACTGTACCTGTTATAGGAGATTCTATAGATAGAATGGCCTTCTCAACCTCGATATCTACTAAGATATCGCCTTCCTTCACGAGGTCTCCCGTGTTAACATATACGTCTACAACTATTCCTACAGCGTCCTCTTTTCGAGTACCCCAGAGCTCTTCTGGGATCTTAACCACATAATGACTATTCATATAGTTCACGCCCATGTAACGAAAGTTACCTGGCCGGACAATTAAATGATTCCAGGAAAAAGAACGATTCTAGTTTAGAAAGATATGTTGCCTAAACTTGGCCCCCTTTAGGTACTTATTTGAATGGGCCTAGGAACAATAGGTACCCGTATCTAGCGTATATTTTCTCCCTTTCTCTCCCTGGCCTATTATTTTGTAGTGGTGAGGAGCTATGAATGATAGGGTTTCCTATCGACATCTCTAGTAGTTCGTCGGCTATGGACGGAGGTAAAGCCGCTGGCTGTACTGCTGGGCTTGTTCCACGCCTGATTGCCTTTCTTATTACTACAGGTATGCTCATTGTGTATCACCACCTGCCATGAGTCAAGCGATGGTTTTAAACCCCTCTAGGCGTTTTAGTAGTTCTCTATGGTGGGACGCATTATAGTGGGATCAGGTATCTCATTACAATCGTTTAAATACACTAGTGAACATCATGATTACAATATAATGGGAACCCTGCATAGAAGAAGCACACCCTAGAATCAAGGGGTGATAAGTAAATGGCCGAAGTAAGAATCTCCTCAGACGTACTAAGCGCAGCAGCACACAGCCACATCAGAGGCCTAGGACTAGACAAAGATGGAAAAGCAAAGAAGATAGGAGGCGGCCTCGTAGGCCAAGAAGAGGCTAGAGAAGCCGCCGGAATAGTCGTTAAAATGATAAAGTACGGTAGGCTAGCCGGTAAAGGCATACTACTAGCAGGTCCTCCGGGAACAGGAAAAACCGCTATCGCAATAGCCATTGCTAGAGAACTAGGCGAAGACACACCCTTCGTTGCTCTAAACGCAAGCGAGGTCTACAGTCTTGAAAAGAAGAAGACAGAGGTGCTAATGCAGGCGCTCCGTAGAGCGATAGGTGTAAGAGTCAGGGAAACGAGACGAGTTCTCGAAGGAGTAGTGACTGAGATCAAGTATCTTAGGAAGAGAAGTGTATGGTCTCCTTATCCACAAATAGCAGGTGTTAAGCTGACCCTAGAGACAAAGGACGACTCGATGAGTTTCAGCGCACCTCCAGAAGTAGCTGTCCAACTACTCCGCCTAGGAGTAAAGAAAGGTGACGTGATAATTATCGATGCAGAGACCCTTGATGTAAGAAAAGTTGGAAGAGCCAAAGGAAGAGGCACCAAGTTATACGACATAGATATCACCGAGGAAGTAGAGATCCCCTCCGGAAGCGTTGAGAAGACAAAGGACATACTTAGAACCTTTACCCTACATGATATAGATCTAAGCATAGCGGCACAACGAGCTGTATTCACCGGTCTCTTGGCCTTGTTTGGAGGAGAGAAGGAAATAAGCGACGAAGTTAGGAGGAAAACAGACGAGATTGTAAAGAACTGGATAGAAGAAAAGAAAGCCGAACTAGTTCCCGGGGTATTATTCATAGACGACGCACATCTACTAGACCTAGAAGTCTATAGTTTTATAACAAAAGCGATGGAAAGCGATTTCGCCCCAATAATTATCCTAGCAACAAATAGAGGAATGACAAAGATCCGAGGAACCGACATAGAATCACCCCACGGAATGCCCAGAGACTTATTAGACAGACTCCTAATTATACCCACGAGACCCTATACGACAGACGAAATACGCGAAATAATAAGGATAAGAAGCGAAGAACAAGAGATTCCTCTCAGCCAGGACGCCCTAGAAGAACTAACAAAACTAGGATCGACACACAGTCTACGATACGCCTTACAGCTCCTCGAGCCATCAAGAATAATCGCAGAGTCCCAGGGAAGAATCAAAGTAGAGAAGCAAGATGTGGAGGCTGCCTCAAAGCTCTTCGCCGACATAAAGACCAGTGTAAAGTTACTAGAAAAATACAGAGACCTAATGTTATACTAGCTGACTTCTCCAATAATCTTTTTTGCAGTATTATAGTATATGGGGAGGAAACGGACCCCTCCCCAACCCTTACCAGACAACAATAATTCCTTAATACGCTGGAACCCTCCTGGATCAACGCTAGCGTATCCCTCAATGGCTGTTCTTACAAGATTCTTGTCGGCTCCAAAAACTATAGAGTAGACTACGAAGACCACAAGATCCCAGGCCCCCGCCTCCAACGAGTATCTCCGCGCCTGCTCTGCATCTATTAGAGCAATATCTCCCTCTCTATAGATGAAGTTCCCAGGATTAGGATCCCCCAGAGCATATCCAGCCGAGTGGATCTCTGCTAGTGACCTCCCCGCCTCCTCCCATTGTTTGCTGTATCGAGAAGATAGTACAGGGACTCCTTCGAGATATTCTCTTATCATAATCCTGTTAGAATGAGACGCGGATACGAGCAATATACGGGGAGTATGTATCGTGTCTCTCAACCGTCTCAGCCAATAGTACTCGTTGGAAAGTCTTGCCCTAGAAGAAACAAGGTATCTAACAGGCGCAGGGCTAGCTATATATGCTGGGATCCATTTTACCTGCATCTTCTCGTATATCTTGGCTATAACTGTCTTCTTATCATTACTCCTTGTACACTTGAGACTACTTGCTAGGAAGGTTGCTTGCTCGCATCTCCAGGTCCCGCCTAGATATTCTGATAATAGTTTTTCTGGTCGGTAAGCCAACAATGATAAGCGTCCTTCTGGCAAAGAGATCAGATCTCCTGGATCAATTATATTAGATTTACATTCACCGTCCAGCGGAAACCAGAGTAGCCTCCCAGGAATCCTAATACTTGTACTCGACAAAAACTCTTTGAGACGATTGGAAAGCTTCTTATACAGCTCTTCTAGCACAGCGAGATTTATACTGCCGTCTCCCAGTACTCCGAGGATACCTGCTAATCTACTGTACTCCTTTCTCAGCCCGGCTGGGTCGCCCTCATAGTAGTTCTCGATAACATTACAATAATGATTTTTGCCTAATAGGATACTTCTGGATAGTGGAATATAATATGGATCGATCTGGGCAAGCATCGTTATTTTGCCGATTCTAGTGTAAAGGTCATGGAGTTGCTCCAGGATTATCCTTTTTCTATAGGTCTCTGCTAAAGACAGGATTTTCTCTTTACAGTCTCCCTCTATATTGAAGGGTCCTAGAAAGATTCCGGCTAGTTTCTCGCCAAGTATACCATATTCTGCGTCAAGAGATAACATGTAAAATGGAGTCTTTGGAGGCTTGGAGATCAGGTTAAGTATGCAGTTAGAACAGATCTCGATTTCATACGTGGGAGACCTGATTAATGCCCTGCACATCTCCGGCTCCTCAACGAAGCATCTTCTCCTCTATTATCATTGTAACCTGGGTTATCCTAGGATCATCGCCTAGTTTCTCGTGTACCTGTTGTAGCAACGTTTCTCTGAGCTTCCTACTACATTCATGATTGTTCAAAGAGATAAATGGAGCCTCGAGATAAAATCCACCCATAGAACCAGGGCTTACATAGAGGTACAGAGCTAAGTCATTCTCCATGTCGACGCCTGTAACTATCTGGCCAGGCATCATGTATCTCAGCTTGACGAGCTTCTCTCTTCCTAATGTTTCTAGGAGTCCTTTCCTGCAAACAACTATGTAGCCGCATCCCTCTGGCCTAGACTCAGTACACTCAGACATGGGTGTATCCAAGTTTTCTTACCCCTATCATAATCAATGCTCGAGCAACTAAATTATACTATTACTA
>JALWJI010000076.1 GCA_027081695.1 Acidilobaceae archaeon
AGATAACCCAGACATAATACAGGTATTCAGCAACCTAGTCAACGGAAGCGCCCACCACTTAAAGGCGTTTTCAAACGAATACGAACAGATAACAGGAGAACCATACCAGCCACAACTACTAACACCGGAACAATACGAAGCAACAATCTCTAGTGTGGTGATGGGTCCAGCAAACGCACATGGACCCGCCTGGGGCCAGGGCTAATTTCCCCTTCCATTAACATATATTGTTTTTATTATTAACATAATTAAATTTGTTTGAATAAAGGTGAGCGACTATGGGCTATAAGCTCGGTCTAGCAATCTCAATAATAATAGGAATACTAGTCGCCGCATTCCCGCTCTACGCAGACAATATATCAAGCTACATATGGAACCTAGATACAAGTTCATCTAGTGAAGAATCAGAAACGACTTACACCCTTCAGGGAACAGTAGAAGAAGTAGACGTCAACGAATCAATAATAGTGGTAAATGGGGTCGAGATCAAGGTGTTGGGTACATGGATAACTCCCAACGGCACCGAGATAGAGTCCCAGGACTTACTTGAACTAATCAAACCCGGAGATCAGGTAACAGTAGTATACAGCCAGCGTGGAAAATGGGGTTACAAACTCGAGGAAATTACGATAGAATCTACCGGAGAGCACTACGTAAAGTCGTCATAGTGGGGGTGAACGATAATGGGGAGAAACCTCATACTTGAGGCTAGAAGAGCAACGGTCATAGTGTTCGTAGCATTAGGACTCATAATACTGATATCAGGCATGTTGCTAGAAACAGCTCCATCGGGACCTGGAAGCGGGGATGCCACAGCACTAGGCATATCAAAAGAGACTTGGGAAGACATTCACGTCTATGCCAGCTTCATAGCTGCTGGAGCCGCAATAGTACACGCATATACTAACTATAGAGGCATACTATATCATCTGGGGCTGTTAAGACTGAAAAGAAGAAAGAAAACAAGCTAAAAACGGGAGGTATTACCAAAGGATCTTTGGTACGGGGAAAATAAATGGACTCTCAAACATTCATTTTACTCTCAGCGGTAATCGCATATTTAGGAGCATTTGCAAGCCTCTATATTAGCTTATCATTGTTCAAGCTAGGAGACTTCATAAAGGATAAAGGTCTAACACTCTCAGCTATAGCAATGACGATATTTGGTATCTCACTACTTATCGAGGCTACCGTAAATATCATGGCACCAACATATATTAGCGGCCCCGGAAGAAAACCTCAAGAGCTCCTAACTATACTGGTAAACCGAGGAACTCTAATAGCTATACCGTTATACACGATCTCCTATGTGCTCATGGCATCCTCACACTACGTATCAGGAGTATCAATAAAAGAAACGGCAATTCCCCTCAAAGAATTCTCCATTATACCATTATTCGTACTAATGTTTATAGACTACAACATCATAGATCTAATCGTACTAATAGTTGCAGCCGCAATAGTTCTAGGAAAATATGGTTCGGCAAGACTCCCAACTGTAATCTTCTATATAATTCTAGGAATTAGTCATCTTATACCTGTAATGCTCTTATTTGCAAGCTCATCTTGGTGGATTGTGCCATTATCGACACTGTTACGAGGCCTTGCACCCCTGATACTGTTCGCCTCGTCGCTAATAAGAGGATAGGAGGCGATAGCACCCGATGGTGCGTAGAAAATATAGAAGCCAGGCAGGGATAGTCCACGACATCCTTGAGGTACTGCAACGGGAAGGAGCCATGCCAGCTACGAGAATTGCTACATATGCTAATCTCCCCTATGATAGACTTAAACTAATCCTACTCTCACTGGAAGAAAGTGGCCTGGTAGTAAAAACCGAAGACGGATATGATATTACTGAGAAAGGCCTAGAGGCACTCAATACGCTAAGAAAGAGCAGGAAACTTCTTGAGTCACTAGGATTCAGGCTATGAGAATTGTAAGTACCAATCGTGTAGTCAGCTTTTAGCCTATTCTATCAGAGTAAGTCTATAGAAGTAAAGATTTATTCCTAGCACTGTTCATTTCTCAGAACAAGAACAGAGAAGTCATACTGGTGCTTGCTATGACTACAATAGCAAAGATTAACCACAAAAACAGCATGCTGGCCCTGATAGGAAAAACAGTAGTTCTCTCAACCAGTGGTGCTCTTAGCCCTGGACCTCTCTCGGCCTCAGCACTGGCTCTCGGCGCCATATATGGATGGACGGGTGGAATTCTACTCGCGATAGGTCATACAATAGCAGAACTACCTTACGTTATACTCTTATTTGTAGCAATGGAGCGGGTCTCCAGGAAGTTAAAGAAGTATGATAACATAATGTCTTTTCTAATAGGTGTATTTATGTTATTTTTCGCAGTAGGAGTACTCAGTCTAGGAATCAAGGGCTCCGAAATCTCGGCTTCAGAATCCATTGCTACGGGTTCAATGTTTTTCGCAGTGATAATAGGAGCATCGTTGACTCTACTAAATCCCTACTTTCTTGGATGGTGGTTGACTGTAGGAGAGCCCATTATTAAAAGCTCAGTAGAACATGGTAGAAAAGGTCTTGCAGTAATGTATGCGAGTCATGTCTGGATGGATTACGCCTGGCTCACATTTCTAGCAGTTATAGGAACAGGCGCTGTTCTAAGCATGACAGTATACCGAGTAGTAATGATAGGAGTAGGAATAATCCTGGCATATTATGGCATTAAATATGTCGCACACTCTCTAAACATAACTCTTCGCGGCAAGGACCGTACATGACTCGCTACAAACTTATTCGATTCAAACTACCCTATAATTAATCATGAACCTGGGGGTAGAGACAATGGTAAACATTGTAGCAGTAGAAATCCCTGTTCCAGACGGAACAAACGTCATTATCGGTAAATCACATTTCATAAAAACTGTAGAAGACCTATACGAGGCGCTCGTTACCGCATCAACATCTATTAAATTCGGCCTAGCATTTTGCGAGGCTAGCGGTAAAAGACTAATAAGATGGGATGGCAACGATAAAGAGCTAATCAACTTAGCAATTGAGGCCTGCAAAAGAATCTCCGCCGGCCACGTATTCGTTATATACATTAAAAATGCTTGGCCAATAAACGTCCTAAACAGAATAAAGAACGTAATGGAAGTAGTCAGCATCGAGGCTGCAACCGCTAATCCCGTAAAAGCTATTATCGCAGACCTAGGAGATCAAAGAGCGCTACTAGGTATAGCCGATGGCTTTACTCCATTAGGAGTAGAAACGGAGAAAGACCAGAAAGAGAGAATCGAATTCCTCAGAAAAATAGGATACAAACGTGGCTAGATCATATATCGTAGAAGACCCGGATTCTTCAATACGATTTTTACCAGATATCCAATAGTTATTTTGCCCTGTAGGTATGTATACCAGAATTCTTCAGGTAGGGATCTAGAGAAATCATAGAATCTACTGCCAAGCCTAATAGCCAGCTTCAAGGCATATCTCGACGCCTTGGCCTCAGATACAAGTGTCTTTACTCTACGAGAATATCCTTGAGCTATTTCCTCGGGGGAAACGCCTTCTATTATCGCATTATATAGTGCTTCTGCTGATTCAAGACCTGGTCGGTTACCTTCTCCAGCTGTTGATATAATAAAACCGGCAGATTCTCCTATCCTGAGTTTCCGAATCTTCCCCGAGTTCTTCTCCACGGGTCTTATAGGTGAGAACACGGCAATAGGGGATGCCTTCTTATCGAGTAAGTCATAGCTGCCTAGGAGATCCTTGATGTATTTCTTAACGAATGTCTCAGTATAGTTTATAGGTCTATTCAAGAATCCTCCACCAAAATTCACAATACCTTCCCGAGCATTAGCTGGAAATATCCAGAACAGTCCTCCATCTCTTGGATAAAAATCTAGTAAAGCATGTGTCATGTCCCAGTCTGCACCAGCAAGGTATCTTATAGCTATAACGTATTTCGTTGTTTTAACATGTGGAAATGGTCCCCGGGCGTCAACCATAATGCAGTCTCTTGATCCATTACATGGATTTCTTTCTGTATCATGTGGTCTTAGATACTTTATTCTAGCCCCATTATTTGTCGCACGATCACGTAGTTTTTCAACTAGTAATGCTTTATCAACAATATACCAGTATGGTCTTTCTAAAGAAGTTTCGAATACAGTTTTCCCTTCAACCTTGACCGTGTAATTTGTCACGGACGCTCGTACTACATCCAGCTCTTCCAAGAGATCACGTATCCAAGGTCTAAGAGTTACAGCATCTCCGCAGGGTTTAACATACTTCTTGGATATATCATAGCCGTATACTTCGATATCGGCCTCACGCGATAATCTATAGAGTAGGTATGATCCCGACACCCCTAGCCCTTTTACTACTACCTTCACCCTCTTCCCCGCAAGGTTATTAGCTCGACAAAGAATAAGAATAACAGTAAAAACATCAACTAAGAGGGGACAGCTCCTAGCGACAGAGTCATCATGGAGACGAGTGGGAACAAGCATGAGACTCATAATAGAAGCGTCCAAGAGTAGAACTGGCAAGCATGCCTCTAGGAAGCTCGCCGTAGTATAC
>JALWJI010000077.1 GCA_027081695.1 Acidilobaceae archaeon
CTACAACGAGTAGAAGGCATACTATCCGACGAGTATAAGGTACTCCTAGAAGATCTAACAAGAGAATATGAGTTACTCAAATACGGAGAGATACCCGATCCAGACCTCACCGAGTACGTAGTAGAAGACTGTATAAGAGAGATTAGGAGGGCGTTGTTCACATGGCACTTAAAAAGAGATGGCTAATACTCGCACTACTAGTTATAGGGCTACTAGCAAGCCTACAAGCAGTACCCAGACAACTAGTACTAAAATTCACCATCCCCGGCAACGCATCATTCATAGAGAACGATGGCCCATACGGTACAAGTCTATTGGCAGAATACCTACAGGAAAAGGGCCTAGAAATAGTAACGGTTCCGTCAATCGATGCTATAGATGACTTAGATCTAGGCAATTACCAGGACATAATCTACCTAGTTATCTCTCCAGTCAACTTCACATCAGAATATGCTATGAAAAACGTCTACACGAAGCTAACAGATCTAACAGTATCCAAGAGAGTCCACCTGGTGATATTCGACGAGTATCCGACAAAAGGAGAAATTCTACTCGCGGAAAACTTCGAAAAAGACATCTGCGGAGAACGATACTTCGTCATATCAGACGAAGTCACTCCAATAAACGAGTACGCGACAGCCATCTTCTACAACGGAATACGGCTACCAACCGGTTATACAAGTTTCATATCCAGCCCCGACTTCAAGGACAGACCCCTCGTATCCACGCCCGGAGTAGTAGACTTCACAAAGCTAAGCATACTCACCTACCCGGTTAATCCACTTGGCCTAGTATGGCCAGGCCCAGAAGGCGGGACGAACTGGAATCTTATGGCGGCCTCGTGTAAAGGCTATAAAGGCGGAGTAGTACTAGTAGCCGATTCTACTATCGCCATAAACATGGCAGCAGAGAATAACACCGAGTACCTAGAAGTATCCTATGATCTAATAACGGCTACGCTCCCATACATGAACAATAACACCCTAGTGATAATAGACGAGTATATCTATAGTAGTAACCCTCAATCGCTGGTGGTCAAGCTACATCCCTCATTCCTCCTAATATACCTAGTACAAGTCTACGATAGAATAGAAGGATATGCGCTAGACAGGCTCTCACAGGCAAACTTGGCAGGACTCATAGCGGCACTCCTAGGACTACTGATCCTCTTGGCCAGCTGGCTCTCTACATCGTATGCTTCTAGACTAAAGCGCAGGGAGGATACATTGCTGAAGAGTATAGCTGGGAAGAAGGAGGGAAAGAAGAGGAGGCTAGCATCGATGCCGGGATTCATTGGATCATACCATGAGCTCCAATATGTGTGTGAGAGGGCTAGGAAAGAGCTGAAGGCTATGAGGATAGAGGATCTCATGAGGGCCCAGGACAATAGTGATCTCAGGAGGCTTATGGAGTCCCTCTACAGGGAGGTAGAGGGCTCCTGTAGAGGAGGGGTTAATCCCGTTCTTGCATTCCTCCCTGTTTGGGGAGGGAGGATACGTAGGATACGTGAGTCGGTGGAGTTGCTGGCCAGCCTCCTTAGGGTTAGGCCGGCGGAGACCGTGAAATAGTATGGAGGTGTATGGAGTTGGAGCAAGCATCGAAAACAAGTGCGGAAGAGGTCCGATTAGACCCTGTGTTCGCTAGAAGCGTGGCAGAGAGAGTACTGAGCGAGGTCGGTAAAGTAATAGTCGGTAAGAGGAGAGAGCTAAAAGTGGTTCTGGCTAGCATGATCGCTCAGGGCCACGTATTGTTAGAAGGAGTACCAGGGGTCAGCAAGACGACAATGGCTAAGGCACTGGCGAGCGCATTGAACCTCAGCTTCAGGAGGATCCAGTTTACTCCTGACCTCTTGCCGGCCGATGTTCTGGGAACATTCATATTTGATCAGCGTACAGGCGAGTTCAGGTTCAGGCCGGGACCAATATTTGCAAACATAATACTAGCCGACGAGATCAACAGGGCGAGCCCGAGAACCCAGAGCGCATTCCTCGAGGCAATGCAGGAGAGGCAAGTCACAATAGAAGGACAGACCTTCAAGCTACCAGAACCATTCATAGTAATAGCAACTATGAACCCCATAGAGTTCGAAGGAGTGTATCCTCTCCCCGAGGCGCAGATAGACAGGTTCCTCATAAAGATCCTGATAGACTATCCATCCTTTGAAGAAGAGGAGGAAATCCTAAAACGAATAAACATTATCGAAGAATGGCCCGTGAAGCCGGTCGCCGACGGCAAGGATATTCTCCGGATGTCAAAGATGGTCAAGAAAGTTCATGTCGCAGAATCAATAATAGAATATATTGTAAGAATCGTGCAGGCTACCCGAAAGCACCCACACGTAAGACTAGGCGCCAGCCCCAGAGCGGCTATAGCCCTACTAAAACTAAGCAGTAGCCTGGCACTACTAAGCGGTAGAAGCTATGTATTGCCGGACGACGTGAAAGAAGCCGCAAAGCCAGTACTAAGGCACAGGATTATCCTCAAGCCAGGCCTAGATATAGAGTCCCAGACGACCGTGGAGGGAATAATAGACTCGATCCTAGAATCCATCCCTACCCCGTCGCCTCCCTATGAGGAGTAGGAGCCTTGAGCCAGAGAATCGAGATAACACGAATAGAGCCAACAAGGCTCTCCCACTATTTATCATTGCTAGGAGCAATACTCCTAGGATTCTATATCCTCGGCTATGGCTCAGGCATAGTGGCCTTTATCGGATCCGTGCTCCTAGTCTCGCCCCTAGTATTATCACTATACATAAAGTATACGCTTGTACTGCTCAAGGACGAGATCCACGTGAAGAGAAGCGTCATAGGTAAGCCCGTTGAGGGCTACTATACACCTGTGAAACTAACTGTTAAGAACAATAGCAGACTAGGATTATTCTATGCAACGATAGACGACTCTCCTCCCGAGGGCTTGAAGGTAAAAGGATCGAGTGGTGGTGGAGGAGTCCTTCCTCCACGCTCAGAGATCGATATACTCTACTATGTGATTCCAAGAATAGGGCTAAGAGAGTTTGGAGGAGCAAAAATAATAATATGGGATCCCCTAGGACTAGTGACTGCCGAGGCTAGAATAACTCCGTCGGGCTCAAGATACATTGCGGGATACCCGAGTAAGGCGATCGCATATGATATGCCGGAGCTAAAACCCGTCGTAGACCCCTACATCAGCCCGAGTTCGAGGCTCATAAGAGGCCCAGGAATAGAGATCTATACCATTAGAGAGTTTGTCCAGGGCGACGAGCCAAGACTAATAGACTGGAAGGCCACGGCGAGGCTAGGAAGGTTATTCGTAAAAGAGCTAAGGCGAGAAGCAGAGATACCCTTAATGATAGCAGTCGCACTGTCAACCAAGAGCAATAAAGGCGAACCCTACAAGACACCGTTCGAGATGCTGTTGCGGGCCGCGTATATCCTCGGAGAACAGCTAGTGGCTAGGGGAAGCAGTATCACTTACATAGCCCTCACTGGCAAATCGCCAGTCAAAATACCTATGGGTAGAGGGAAGGAAGGAATCTCACGGTTACAGGACGCCATTGCGATAACTCCTCCTCCAAGAGACAATGCTCCCTATGGATTATTCGAGATAGTAAAGCATCTCAAGGCGACTTTCCCAGGTAAGGGAATAGTCCTTATACTAGTAGACGAGGAGTCAAAGAACAGA
This sequence comes from Acidilobaceae archaeon, assembly GCA_027081695.1. GTDB lineage: Archaea > Thermoproteota > Thermoprotei_A > Sulfolobales > Acidilobaceae > S143-63. The sequence goes on from JALWJI010000077.1 coordinate 3,667, forward strand.
CTGCACGGTATTGTGAGCAGTATTCTGGAGATGAAACATAGGGTCTATTACATGGAGATGTCTGAAGGAGCCATAAAGGTCTACCCAGTGAAATTGGCTGCTCCGATGATAACTGGGAGGGGTGAGTAGCCTATGAGGAAATACAGTCTAGTCGCCCCAATCCTTGTCGGTATCTCATTGTTTTATGCCATGATGATATCAGAGGAGATTATAGGAGCTTTGATCATCAAGTATGGTCTCGCAGAGTTCGCCGGGCTTTTCAGCATAATTATCCTTGGTATAGCTGTTCTCCAGCTCGTCCATCCAATATACACAGTCGTGCTAGCAGTTCTCTGGGTAATAACCAGTGTGGCGACTCAACAGGTTAACCTCTATCTTCTAGGACTCCTGCTAGTCATTGTCGCGTTATCTAACGTCTACAGGGTCGGAAGACTTAATCCTCCCTACGCTACCCGTATCGAGAACATCAGAGCAATCCTTTATCCAATAGGTACAATACTAGGAGTGTCACTCATATTAGCAATCCCAGTCTATCTCATCGTGATACGTCTTCCAGAACAAGTAGCGAGCTGGGCTTCAACGGTTCCAGGAGATATAGGGATATTCCTTAGATCAGTGACAGGCACGCTCCTAGCATCACTCATAATAATCCTATTATCCCTCTATGTCCTGTTCAAAGCCTATGATTCAGTAACCGGCTTATTCTTAGCTATGAAGCCCGGCTATCAGGCCCTCTCAGAATACGAGCTCAGAAAGGATTATGAAGATTGGAAAAAGAAGCTTGTACTGTTCGAGGGAAAGCAGGGAGGAGCATTACGTGAAGGCCTCATAATAGTATTCTCGTTCCTGTTCTCAC
>JALWJI010000078.1 GCA_027081695.1 Acidilobaceae archaeon
ACTGGTAGTAGAGGATTGCAGTGTATAGGTCTATGTTTGCTGGTAGGTTCTTTTCTCTCTTCATTACTTCTTCTGCCTTGTGGAGCACCTTTAGCCAGTATTCTCCTTCTGGTAGTTGCTTGATGAATTTGGCTGCTACGTCGGTTCTTGGGTCGTGTACCTTGTAGACTCTGTGTCCGAAGCCCATGATCTTCTCTTTTCTGCTTAGCTTGTCGAGGATGTACTCTTCTATGTATTCTTCCAGTGGCTTGCCTGCCTTCTCTGCTTTCTCCTTTGCATCCAGGAGCATTACTAGTGCTTTCTCGTTTGCTCCACCGTGGAGTGGTCCTTTTAGGGCTCCGATACCGCCTGCTATGGCGCTGTACATGTCGCTTAGTGTGCTGGCTATGACTCTTACTGTGAATGTTGATGCGTTGAATCCGTGGTCCATGTATAGGACTAGGGTTGATTCGAATGCTCTTGCCTCTAGATCGCTTGGTGTCTTACCCAGTATCATTCTTAGTACGTCTTTTGCATGGTCTAGGCTTGGGTCTGGTCTAATGATTGTCCCGTTGTGTGCTAGGTGCCATCCAGCCGTGAATATTACTGGAAGCTGTGCTATGAGCTTTAGTGCGTGGTCGTATAGGAAGTCCTCGTCGAACTTCCAGTCGTATGGAGCATTATATTGTCCAAGCAGTGTTACTCCATAGCTTCCATAGTACATTGGGTGTGCAAGTCTTGCATGTTTTAGTGCATCGAATATTTTCTCAGGTACTTGTCCTCTGTAAGTGTCTATTTTCTTTTTGATCTCTTTGAGCTCGTCCTCGCATGGAAGAGTTCCTTTTAGTATTAGGTGAGCTGCCTCATAGAAGCTTGCGTGCTCTCCTATATCGTCGATCGTGTAGCCCCTGTAGATTGTTGCTGTTCCTTTGGGGTCTACTCCACTTATCCTTGTGACGTCTGGGACGACGCCTGCGAGGCCCTTAGGAGCAATTATGAGTCCGTTCTCTATCTTGCACTCAGGCTGTTTTGACATTTTTTCTCCCTCAGGAGATTCTTCGTGTATATTATTATGGGGATGTATGTAGGATAAGCATTTTCATATATAGAAATATTGTATAGTCTCTCCAGGCTACCTTTTAAACTCACAGATATAGTAGTTACCCAATAGGATCTTGGAAATGCGTTGTAGCATACTCTGTAGACTGCTTCCTGTGATAAAGCAAATTTCCTATGCAATAATGGGTAACGATCCCGCACATGGCTGGCCTCACATCGAGCGATTAGAGTCGCTTATAGTTGAATTAATAGAGAATGAAGGAGTAGACGAGATGGTAGATAGATGCCTGCTCTATACCGGTCTCTATCTACACGATGTGGGCCGAAGCATGCCTGGAGACGAGAATCATGCGCTAAAATCAGCTAGCTATGCTAAGTCTCTTCTCGAGACACTGGGCGTTCCCGAGTCCTGTATCGAGGACGTGGTTCACGTTATAAAGGCACATAGCTTCAGCCTTGGTATACGAGCAGAGACCTTAGAGGCCATGATACTTAGCGACGCCGACAAGTTAGACGCGTTGGGTGCAGTAGGTATAGCTAGGGTTTTCCATACGGGTTGCACTATGAAGAGAGGCTTTAAGGAGAGTATAAAGCACTTCTATGAGAAAATTATTCGTCTCCCCGAGCTGCTATATCTGTCATCAGCAAAGGAAGTGGCGAGGGAGAGAATCAAAATAATAGAGGCTTTCCTCGAGGAATGGAAGAGAGAGCTGGGCTCATACTAGATCAGCTATATAGGTGTTTATTTTTTCAAATGCTCCGCTGAGCTCTAGTACGCTCTTTTTCATGAGCACCTTAATGTCGTTCCATGATAAGCCTCTCGACTTCAAGTAGAAGATCCTCTCTTTATCTATGCTGGTGACAGATGCGCTATGCGATGCTTCTCTTACGTTTCCAGTGAATATTTCGAGCATTGGAATAGAGTATCCTTTAGCGGTATCATCTAGTGTAATAGTATGTACTTCGACCTTTGTTGAGCTATTCTTTGCAGTTTCATATACTCGGGCGGTGCCTCTCATTGCGAGTTGTGATCCTGTGAATACAAGTCCCCTGCTTTCTACTAGACTCTCTGTTTCTGGAGCGATATGGAGTACGTCGAGAATGATATCGCCTCTTCCAGAGTTTTCTGCAACATAACCTATTCTCGCGTCTACCTTGGCTTTGTCCTCGGCTAGAATTACATCTGTCCTCGATCGAGTCATTTTCCCGGCTTGGCCGGAATATCTTAACGATAGTTCCGCGTTTCTTGATAATACTGCTAAGGTATAGCTATAGACTGGTTGTTTCCTATGTATGGATAGCTCGTATAGGTTTAGTTTTGCGTTCTCGCTGACTTGGATCTCTTTATAGATTGTTTTTATGCCATCCTCTATTCCTGTATCGACGATATAGAGGTCTGATTCCCCGTTTTCCGCCCTGATCCTGAGATTGTATCCTGTGTATCCGTTTCCTCCAGGTATTAGGACGAGGAATTTTCCTCCTTGCATCACTATTTCGATTGATTCTCCTTGTGTCCGTTCCTGATGTATATGGAAGAGTGCTTCGGAGTTGTATCTTGTTCCCATAGGCTCATGTATAGATGACTCCATGATACAGGTCTTCGGGCCTTTGAGAACCGTTTTCCGTGCTGTGTCCACTATACAGTTTAGATCGGGTGTGTCTTTGATCTTGATTAAATCATACATAGTTGCTTTCGGTTTATCTAGTTTTTTCTCGAACTGTTTCCAGTCAGTATAGTACTTTACTGTTGGCGAATCCTTTATGGCTTGATAGAGTATTGTTCCTCCCGCATCTCCATTCGTCTTCATTGCTCCCTCACCCTACTCCACCTAGTTCTTTGAACTCTAGCTGGACAACTCTGCGCAGAACGTTGACCATCTCGAATGGAAGATCTACTAGAACCTGCTCTAGGTATCCAAGGACTATGAGGCTTTTCGCTTCGTTCTCACTGAATCCTCTGCTTGTCAAGTAGAATAGTTGCTCTTCGCTTAGTCTCCCTGTAGTGGCCTCATGCGTGATACTAGCCGTTGGCTCCTCCAACTGATTGTGTGGATATGTGTGGGCTGCGCTCTTTTCGTCTAGTATGAGGCTATCACATTCGACGTGGGCCGCGCTTTCTATTGCCCCTTTGTTTATTTTGACTAGGCCCCTGTAGATGTTTACACCGCCGTCTACGCTTATGCTCTTGTTGACTATCTTGCTCTTGGTATATGGGGCTGCGTGTATCATCTTGCTTCCTGTGTCTTTTAGCACGGGTCCTTTGCTTACTGAGACTACGTAGCTGTTACTCGTACTATTCTCTCCTTTCAGTATTGTAGAGGGATATGTTACGGTTATCTTGCTACCTATGCTACCCTCGAACCAGTCTACTCGTGCTCCTGACTCGGCTATGGCCCTCTTGTTATTGTAGTTTACAACGTTCCTGCTCCAGTTTTGTAGTGTCGTGAATCTTACCGTGCTGTTCTTGTGGGCGTATATTTCTACCATTCCGTCGTGGAAGCTGTAGCCTACGAATCTCGGCGCGCTACATCCTTCTATGAAGTTGATGAAGCTTCCTTCGTCCGCGATAAGTAATGTGTGTTCGAATTGTCCTTCCATAGCGTTTCCTATAAGGAAGAATCCTTCGATTGGTTCTAGTAGTTTAACGTTTTTGGGGACATAGAGGAATACTCCTCCGCTCCAAAGGGCCCCGTGTAGTGCCGCAAACTTATGATCGCTGGGAGGGAATACTCTCATGAAGTATTCTTTGACAATGGGTAGGTCTTTTTGGACTGCTTCGTCCATCGACATGAGGATTATTCCTTTTTCTTTTAGTATCTTTTTTGCGTGGCTATAGACGTTCTCGGAGTCGACGACTGTTTGTAGGCCGGCTAGCATTTTTGCCTCTTCTTCTGGTAGACCCAGCTTTTCATAGAAGTCTCTGATTTCTCTTGGGAGATCTTCCCATCTTTCAACCTTTGGAATATCTGGTTTAACGTAGAGTGATAATGCCTCTAGGTCTATTTCCTCTATTCCTGGAAGCCATTTAGGCATCGGTAGTTTATTGAACCATTCTAGGCTCCTTAGCCTTAGTCTTCTCATCCAGTCCGGCTCCTTCTTTATCCGGCTTATCTCTTCTATGAGGCTACGGCTGATTTTCCCCTTCAGCTCGGTCTCTACTCTGTAGGGCGAAGCTGTGATTATGTCTCTGTTCTTGTCGAGTTCTTTGAATAGCTTGTCGCTGATTTTTACTGCTCCACTCATAATATTTCACCTCGATGATAGTGGTTTCTACTTATTGAGAGAAGCTATTAGGCCTTCGTAGCCCTGGCTGTCTATGATCTCTGCAAGTGATTCGTCTCCTGAAGCTATTATTCTGCCCTGGTATATCACGCTTATTTTGTCTGGTTTAACATACTTTAGGAGTCTTGTATAGTGTGTTATGAGTAGTATTCCTTTCCCCTGGTCTCTTAGCTCTT
>JALWJI010000079.1 GCA_027081695.1 Acidilobaceae archaeon
TAAAGGTAAGTTTCCATGCCCCTGGTTCTCCGATAGAAGCAGAGCTCGTAATCGTAGATGAAGCTGCTTCAATAGGTATAGCCAGGCTAAGACGACTAGCTTGGAGAGCTAAGAAGATAATTATCTCGACTACGATCCATGGATACGAGGGGTCAGGAACCGTCCTAGCAAGGTTCCTGGAGAAGATTCTACCAAGCCCAATGCAAGTCTATGAAATGGAGACTCCCGTGAGGTACCTGGTCGGAGATCCTCTTGAGGAGTGGCTATATGACACATTTATGCTTAAGATCCCAGAATCTGTGATTAAGATCAAAGAAACTAGACAGACAGATAATCTGCGTATAGTAGAGATCTCAGGGAATGTCCTCGTAAATGATACTGAGTTGCTTAGACGCATATACTCACTTCTCCTAATTGCTCATTATAGGAATCAGCCAGATCACCTACTCCTCATCCTAGAAGACCCGCACCGGGCTATATACATTGCATGGCTTGACAATGATCTCCTAGGTGTCGCCGAGATAATAAATGAAAACATAGAGGAAAACGAAGGTCCCTCAATGACTGTAGATATACTCGAGAGAATTCTTCCTCTAAGATTCTATCAGAGCAAGAGTATAGCTAGGATCTCAAGGATAGCAGTGCATCCTAGGATTCAACGGAGAGGAATCGGAAGCCTGTTCCTAAGGAAATTAGAAGAGGAACTAGGACAACGAGGTATCAGCCTTATATCAGTCGTGTTCGGACGGAACGATGTCCTCAGATTCTGGACTGCTAATGAGTACCTACCGTTCTATATGAGTCCAAGGTTCAATAAGGTTACAGGAGAGAAGAACATAGCAGTCATCAAGTCTATTGGGAAATCTTCAGACGATCTAGTTGTCTTGTTAAACTGTTTGTTCAGACGGAGATTACTCTACTCGGCTCGATCATTGTACAGGGATGTTTATGCCGAGACGATACGGGAACTCCTCAAGGTCGGTACGCCGTGTAGCTTCTCCGAAGTAGGACTTGACGAGTATGAAAAGTATCGGCTTGGAAAATTCCTAGAGGGCGACGTTGGATACGAGCAGGTAGAAGACATATTGTATAAGATCCTTGTATGTAGGGTTCTCAGAGGTCGACTGGACTTCGATGATGAAACATTGCTACTTATCTCTGCTAGTCTCGTCCAGGGAAGGGGCCCCGTTGATGTTTCGAGGATAACCGGGCTTTCTATTAGCGAGATCAGTAGAAAGTTGGAGGAGGTTGGCCATATATTGGCAAGTAGGGTCGTTGAGTGATAGCGGTGTCCATGGTCTTGTTAAGTGGATTACATGATGTATATTTTGTTGGGGTAGGTCTCCGCAGATTATTTTGTGGTACATGCCTGTGTTTCTAGGTCTTGTATTGTGTTGTATAGTTGTGTGACGTTTCTTAGTCCTATCATTGCGACCTGGTCGTCGTATTCTACGATTAGTGTTTGGTTCGAGTCTTTTGACCATATTATTAGTTGGGCTTTTCTCCCGTCTTCTAGCTTGTAGTATCCCATGTAGATTCCAGATGTGGGGTCTGCTAGTCCATTCGTTCTTATTTTGAGCATGTCGAGTGCTTTGCTTGTTGGGATTAGTGATATGTTTGCCTGGCATATGTTGATTGTTATGTTTTCGGTTCCGTAGAATGTTATTGTGAGGTTTTCTCCTTCTAGTGTTGCTCCGTAGATTGTTCCTGGCCTTATAATTATTATGTTCACTGCTATTATGAGGATTATTGTGAGGACAATTGCTATTATTGAGAGTTTCTTTTTGGGATCGTATGGATTTCTCCGCGAGTAATAGAGGTATGCGAGTGCTCCAGATGCTATTATTATTAGGAGTACTGTGAGGATGAGTGGGCTTTGGAGTTCTGCTTTGAGTAGGGTTATCCCGCTTATTGTGGCGGATACAGTCACAGGTGCTCCCTCTCATTGATGTTAGTTGGTGGTGAAGAGTTATAAATGTCATCTTTGATATTATCTAATACATGGATTATACTACAAAACTTGAGGTATAACCATGAGGAGTCAACACACTATAACACGAGACATAATAATATACCTCGCAATAGCCTTCATTCCAGCCTACATATTAGACTACACGTTCCTCCTACCATTACTAGAATCAACAGATCCAATAGACCAAGTCTTTTTCATAATAGGGGCCGTAGCACGAATGATGCTACCATTAATAGCATCGCTAACAGTCCTATACTTGAATAACCAACTCTCAGAATGGAGAATCCGGCTCCACCTCATAACTCCAGGTCTCCGAGGCCTCCTCCTAGCCGGGCTAAGCGTCATCACCCTATACACAATCTCAGTACCGCTCTCTATAATGTTTGGCTCGAAACCGTCATCCTGTGGCCTCCTGGCAGACATAACGTCCACAGCCGCAAAGGCGGCGTTGATACTGATGATGCTAATCCTAGGGCTAATTGCAGGATCTACAATAAACATGATTGTGGCGGTGGGAGAAGAAGCGGGCTGGAGAGGACTACTATTAAACATGCTTTCTCCCAGGATAGGAATAGCAAACTCAGCAATAGTCATCGGTATACTATGGGGGCTCTGGCACGCCCCACTAGTACTAGCAGGATATGATTATAGCCTACCAGGAGCAGAATCATGCATAACCCCCGCAGGAGGGCTAGTAGCTCTAATAGTATTCACGCTCACAACAATATCGTTTACCCAGCTACTTGTATGGCTACGAGTCAAGACAGGATCTACTCTAGTCAGCGCCGCAGCACATGGAACAATCAACGCTGTGGCAGGACTATTCTCTCTCCTCATATCAGGATCAGCGCTAATTACTCCCCCAGCTGGATTATCTGTAGCGGCATCAGCAAGTATACTCGCAATAATCCTAGAACTAACGGACAGGGAAAAAAGATGATTAAGAGAAAGACACTGGACGAGCTGAGGAAAGGCCTCATGTCACTAATAGTATTGGATCTGCTTGTGGAGAATGGCCCGCTCCACGGGTACTGGATAAGGATTAAGCTAGGCGAGAAACTGGGCGAGGCTCCCGCTGAGAGCACCGTGTATACTGTCTTGAAGCGGTTGGAGAAACAGGGCCTCATCAAAGGATATTGGGCTCGTGGCCCTTCTGGCAAGCTACGCAGGTATTATACAATAACCGAGGATGGACGAGTGGCCCACAAGGAGATTCTTAGAGAGGCCAAGCGCTTACTGGGAGAGACTATTTGCAGGGAGGGAGATTAAACATGGCTGGAACAGGAGAACTAGTATTGGCACTACTAGGAGCCTATATTTCAGTTTTAGGAGCATTGATACTTTGGACGAAGAAGTATCCTGTGCTTCGAAAAGACCTGGTACCCGCACATGTGTATTCCTCCAAGAAACTTTATGAGATGAGCATGTTCATACTAGGTATCGGCCTCCTCATAACGGGCTTTATCTCGGCGGCCACATCACTCCTAATCGGGCTAGATACCGGCCTCATAGCATTTGTGGTCGGCATAGCAGGCTCTATAACGGCATCTATATTAGCTCCTGTAGTTCTAGCAGAACGTTACGTTATAGACGAGGAAATAGATGGGGAGGACACGACCGAGCTCGAGATAATTACTCCACTTTCACCTATTACTAGGACATTCATAATTGTCATGTTCATTTTCCAGCTCCTCGCAACAATATCATTATTAATTCCCCTCTCAGCATTCGACAAGACCACAGTTTATGCTCTGGTATTATTGACGGAGCCGTTACCCGTGGTCATAACTCTGCTAGCGCTATTTCGACCGGAGAGCTTTGCTTTCGTAGGAAGCAGGCCAGGCATGTACCGGAAAATAACATTATACTATTCGATAGGAACTAATCTTCTTCCACTCGGGATAGCCTTAATAGTTACAAGGTTCCCAGTCCCAGGTATCGTTGTGATATTATCCTCAGCACTCATAATACTTGTCACCAATCTTATAGTACACGGATCCTGTAGCCAAGAATAATCTGGTTTTCCCTGAGTGTGATGTTCCCGTAGTGGAGGCTCGCCGGGATATGTACTTAGAAACATAGGTGTCCTACCCCTCGTCAAGTAAAGTAGTACCTGGAACAGGACAGTACCTGTAGTCTTAGTCTAAGGAGGGATTATCGCTATGGGTAAGGGATATAGAGTTGAGCTCACTGCTACAGCCGCATCTACTTGTACCGAGAATCCTCGTGTAAGACTCTCAAATATTCTGCTTAGTATGAAGAGTGGCGATGTAGTCGAGATTGTAGGTGAGGAGACATATTATCCATACAATAAGCTGGTATCGATACTCAAGGGCTCAGGCCTAGTGATAAGGAATGAGTCCTACGACGGGCTAACCTATACGGTTGTTGCGGAGAAGCCCTAGGCAGTATATGCCACGATTATTCCTATGACTCCTAGGGCTCCGCCTAATACATGGTTTATTCTGACTTCCTCCATTAGTGCTTCTCCTGCTATTCGGCTGAG
>JALWJI010000080.1 GCA_027081695.1 Acidilobaceae archaeon
CCTTATCGATAGTATACATGCTGGTTCCCAGCCGTTCTTGAGTGCTCTATATAATGCATAGTTGCTGTCTTTTCCGCCGCTTAGAAGACTACAGAATTTCTTCATGTTTGATTTTTCACCTTTTTCCTAAAATTTTTCGTATTATTTCGTCGCATTTCTTTTTGAGGGATGCTATGTCTTGTATTGGGTATTGTTGTCTTACTCGATAGTTTATTACTTCGTATTTTTCGCCGTTGCCTATTACTAGTACTACTGCTTGACAATTATCGGTTAGCTGGTAATAGCATAGCTTGACGTCTTCTTGCTGTATACATGTGAGGGGCTTTTTAGATGGTTGAGGAGTTTCGATAATGAGATATGTGTCTATGGAGTAGAATATAGAGCCGTCTACTTCTATTATGACGGCTCTTTCATGCTTGGTAAAGTATTCTTCTCGAGTCGTTGGTTTTTCTTTCATTGCAGTTGTCCGGCTCCCTAGGCTACTCTTCTTGGAATATTGGTGTAGCTATTTTCAAGTCTCTACCGCAGAATGGACACTTGTATTTTATCATCCTTGCATCTGCAGCACAGAAATATGCTCCATAGTCTTTGGCGCAGTGTGGACAATAGTAGACTACCTCTATTTTCCTTACCGAACCTGGCTGTTGTCCGGTTAGGCTTAGGTATCTACCGCATACGCGGCATCTAACTGTTACCCATCCTACGTGTCCGTGTGCGTTTGTTCCCTTGTCTAGGCCGAGCGTCATCCTCTTCACCACATCGAGTGTCATAGACAATTGGATTTAAATCCTACTATCTACTACGAACCCTTACAAGGCGCGTGTAGGAGGAGTATGCGTATAGCTAGGCTAGTGAATAGAAGGGGTGTTGATAAGTCATGAATGCTAAGCTGATAATCGCCGCATTGTTCATATTGATGGTCATTCTTGGAGTGACTGGCGTAGTCCTATACTATAAGAGTCTTGCACCTTTGAGAGATGTTAAGGAATGTACGACAGTGGGAGATGTTCTTGACCGTGTAAAGTATCTCGAGTACAATATAACTGATCAGGCAGGTAACTTCTATCTTGTCAAAGTCTACAATGATCCGGCAACTAGATCTGGGACCATCGAGTATTATGGTAATAATACACTTATCGCAAAAGCCTCATATACCTATGGAACCAGGCTCGAGTCGTTCAGCATTTCTTATCTCGATACTAATATTAGCATAAATGCAAGCGGGACAAACATCTATATCTTCGAGGATAAATTCTACACTAGCCTTAACATGACATATAATGAGACAGTAGGTATCACTGGTGCCGAGCCTTTCCCCGGTATTGCTCCTATATACATGATATGCTATGTAGGGAAGGCAAATGATATCAACTGGGATTACTATGCTAGCATAATCAAGCCCAGAAACTACACGCTTGGAGTCATGGATGTCCAAGTATCATATGCGAAAACCCTGTTCCTAGGAGAAGAAACTGACGCTCTATTAGTGAGGCTTGTTAGGAGAGGAACCGCCATTAACATGTGGACTTATCCATTATATGAGTTCGTACTCGTTGACTATAATGGTCTCGCTGTCGCAAACACGATAATAGTTGATATAGCAATGCCACAGTATACTAACACGTTCGTGTTCCATCTTGTGGACATACAGCTAGCTGGCTAATTCATTTTCTTGTTGTTAATATGTCCGATTGTACTCATATTAGTTCCTCAGTACCCTCTCTCCACGTTGATTTTATCTCTACCTCCACAAATACACTATCCATTATATAGAGTAATACCGGTGAAGTAACATGCAGATTACACACCTAGTACTAGTAAGTCCGGATCAGACACTTTACGAGAAATTAAGAGTCGTGACGTTCAAGATAACTCCAAGCGAGCTAGAACAAGTAGACAGACTAGCCCGAAAAATGGGTATGAGCAGGAGCGAGCTTATACGTTATGCTCTCAATAAAATCCTAGAGGATCTCGAAGCCAACAGACAACCTAAATAACCCCTACCATAATTTATGATACAAGGCACGCCGCCGTAGCTCAGCCTTGGCAGAGCGCCGGACTCATACGGCCTGCAGAGTCCCTGCAGGTTCCGGAGTCGATAGTCCGGGGGCCTGAGAGATCCGGAGGTCCCGGGTTCAAATCCCGGCGGCGGCACCACTCTCCAGGCCCCCAACAAATTTCCATATTATTTCTCGTCTCATTGTAATTGAGGAAAATCCGGTACTGATAGTCTTTTATATGCTTGTATTTTTAATATTGTACTTGTTTTATGAAAAATACATAATTATATCAAAAATACTTATTGTTAAAATAATATACAGCAGAAATAAATAGGTCAGACACTATTACATATATCTAGAAGGAGAGGGATAGAGGAGACAATAATGTTATGGGGCTCACTAGTACAAAAAAGACTAAAAGTATCACTATCGAAGGATACCACAAGACTAGTAGACTACTACATCAAACATACTGGGAAAGAAACAGATAACGCCATAGAGACCCTAATAGGCCTAGGCTTCGAGTATTGGACAGCTAATCTTCAAACATCTCCACTAGCCTCTGAGCTAGTAGAAGACAATCTCCGTTACCGGACTCTACTACTCGAGGCATCGGAGAGAATACGAACATTAACAGTGATAATATCATCCTTGCTTAACGATCTAAACGAAAACTGCGAAAACTGTTATACAAAGAAGCATAAGAGAATTGAAAACTATATTAACAGACTCTACGAATACTGCTCTATGCTAGTTATAGAAGCTACTACTAAGAAATAGCGGGCTGTCCGGGAAAAGAGCCTAAGGCCTCTATCCTTTACTTTTTGAGTAAAAACACAGTTATAGTTCCTCGATAACCGGTTATAGCGAATCCGGCCCAAGCCGGATCAAAGACCAGTAATCGACAGCCTTGATAATCATAGCAATCGAGGTGTAGAACAGTTGACAACCGACAGCCTAATTGAGCCTGTGCTCATCGGGTTACTCCAAGGACTCCTAGAATGGCTACCCATAAGTAGCTCTGGACAACTAAGCCTAATCCTTACCCAAATCCTAGGAATATCGCCAGCCATAGCATACAGGCTAAGTATAGCCTCTCATCTGGGAACCGGGCTATCAGGTGTGGTTATACTGAGAAAAGAACTACTACGGGCTCTACGCGACCTGAAACTCTTAGAGATAATAATACTCCCTGTGATCGTCGGAGCACCAATTGCATTGTTATTAGAAAAACAAATCACAAACCTACAAGGCGATCTATTTAACTTGATGATAGGAGCCCTACTTCTCACAACAGCTTTCATAGTCTATAAAGCTAGATCTGGCGGTGGAAGAAAACTAGAAGACCTAACCCTAATAGACCTAATCATTCTTGGAATAGCCCAGGGACTTGCAGCCCTACCGGGCCTCTCTAGAAGCGGCATAACAATAGCTGTACTCCTTCTAAGGAATATGGATCCAATAGATGCTGTCAAGGCTTCATTCCTCACAGGTATCGCGGCAACCGGCGCTGCAGCATTATACGAACTTATATCTTATAACTTTGAATACTGGAATACGGCCATGGCAACGGCACTAATGCTATCATCATTATCTGCTGGGCTATTATCAGCTAAGTCAATGCTTATCCTTGCCCAGAAATACAACAAGGAAATAACAATATTCGCCGCGATAATAGGCGTTCTCGCAATAATCTCCGCAATACCCGCATTCCTATAAAGCCATGCATAGAGAAACAAGGACATGAAAAATTTAAACCGCCAAAACTTATCTATGAGATACCGGACGCCGCCGTAGCTCAGCAGGCAGACCCGACATAGGAACCGCTGCGCGGGGCCTACAGCGCTGGCCTTGTAAGCCAGTGGTCGCGGGTTCGAATCCCGCCGGCGGCTCCAATAATACCATCAATTTACTTAAAAAATACGATCTAGTCACACAGAATTTTTGCACCAATAAGTAATTCAACGCAGTCAATAAATACAGTTTCTGATTTAGCAGTCCTATTCATGATCTTATAGAGTTTATCCCTGCTTCCTCATAATTTCCGCAAGTTTTAATTATAACATGTCTAACAGACCTATTCAAACTCGCATTATAAACACTATTTTGTTACTACGGGACTCGAAAGTGTTAGAAAATCTTCTTGATTATATAAGTAGGACTTCCTACAAATTGATAGTTGGGATAAGGTATGCCAACTATTGAATTTAGAATTAGATACGATAAGATTGCAGATGCACTATATATAAAGTTTAAGGATGATAAAGTTGTAGATTCTGACGAGGTTGCTCCTGGAGTAATAGTTGATTATAACCAAAATGGCGAGGTAATAGGAATCGAGATACTCGAGTTTTCTAAACATAAGTTGGATCTTGTAGAGTTAGTGACAAAAGGTCCAGGCATATTGGTGACTGAAGCTTGAAAATACGCTATACACTTCACGCGCTAGAACGTATGAAACAAAGAG
>JALWJI010000081.1 GCA_027081695.1 Acidilobaceae archaeon
TGTAGATAGATCGCCCTCGATCCCAGAGAAATACAATATCGAGAAAATACCCAGCATTGCGGTATTCATAAACGGTAAGTTAATGGACGTCATAATAGGTAGCATGAGTAAGGAAGCCCTTAAGAGAAGAATCGAATCCTATCTAAAAAGATTAAAATAATAGAAGGACAAGTTCTACTAGTCTAATTCCAATATTCCTTTATCTTCCAATACTGTTAGAGTCTCTACATATTTCTCCCATGTAATACTTTGTCCATAGACGCTCCTGAACCAGATATAGGATCTTGATACTGGCTCCTCTCGCACCGCTACAAATGATAACTCACCATATATCATATTCGTATCGAGCTTCTGTTCTTCTAAAAACCTTGCAAGTTCCACTGCTTTATCCAGTGACTCCTCTACTATGCTTAGGGGTCCTAGGACGAGCTTCCTAGATGCTTTAAATTTGATCTTAGTATCGGATTTGAGTTTTAGGTCTGTAGGAGGCCGTGTATATGGATTTATCCCGTATCTTATCGGTGCGTAAAATCCTGCTAGCTTATAGCCTAGCTCGTCTTCTTCTCTTAGCCTACTTCCCATTATATATCGGACAATTATCTCGGCTCCTGGAGCGCTCCGGGGGGAATAACTGTGTGCCCTCGCAAGAATCGTTGAGGATGCGAGTAATGCTGTTTCCCAGAGATTCTCTGGATCTATTTTGTCTGCGTCGTCGGAGTCTGTGTGGTAGTAGGGATCGGGCCACTGATTAATGATTATGCTCTCCCTCTGGTAGGCTAGGAATACGTCATGGTCGCTACCATACATGTAGTATTTTAATCTAGGCTGTCCTTGAAGCGCTGTTTGTGCCTCAATAAAGGTCTCGGCTAAGGTATTTGATGGGGCTGATATAGGAGGATAGTATACGTGTGGGGGTTCTACTCCGTTTGACTTGGAGGCTCCGACCATGTCTAGGTTTAGGGCCTCTACTACATGGTTTTTCATCCATCCCTCCATACCTAGTATGGTTCCCGTATACTCCGGGACCAGTACGAGGCGTATAGTTGTTGGAGGCTCATCTATAACGTTTTCCTCCATGGCGTTTGCTATGGCGAGGAATGCCTCTATTGCGCTAGAGGCTCCGCTTGCATTATCGTTTGCTCCAGGCATAGGATGGCAAAGATGTGCTATCAGTGCTGGACCCGGAGATTTTCTATCTCCGATCCACGCTATTAGTACAGGTAGTTTTCCTGGACCTCCAATATCAGAGTCGAGTTTTAGCTTTACATCCTTACCTTCGAGGTCTCTAGCTATTCTCCACGGGATTGTAAGGGCAGGAATAGTGTATTTCGACGCTTCTCTATCTGTGAGAAATAACCCTATATATGGGAATGAGTCGTGGTGCCTTGATTCCATTGTGAGCAGGACAGCGCTGGCTCCATGCTCCGATGCTAGCCTAAAAGCGAGTCGGTGATGTTTTTCTATTAACAGTATTTTCCCTGAAACGTTACTGTAACTGTCTGGATCAAGCGGATCCTGGATTTTTACAACGGGGCCCGTGATCCAGCCATCGCTGGGAGGAGAGTGAGCGGCCGCCATTGTTGGGTGTGATTCAAGTCTGTATTCTTTTGTGCCTATTATTATGCGTGCATCATGCACGTTCCAAGAGACTGGCAGAGGCAACCATTCTGGGCCTTGCCGCCCGGTATACTTAAATAATTCTGTGTTAATGATCTCGGGTCCGTCCTCTAGAATATATTCTTCGATTGTCTCAGCTGCCTCCTCTAGGCCAGGGGAGCCCTGGATCCTATGGTATAACGTGATCAGTTTCAGTATTCTGTAGGCTCTACTTTTACTCACATAGGGTTTTATCTTCTCCAGGAATCTCCAGGGAGATATATTGATGTCTGAAGTCATTTTCCTTTCATCTCCTAGGCTCGAGTTTTTGTTGCGGTACTTGTTGTCTGGGAGCCTATTGTGTTAATTGCCTCCTAGGTATTATACATGTTATAGGGGTATGATTGCCAGATAGAACCAGTAATGTAGCCTTACTGGCGGGTTATTTGATTAGAGGAGCGTTAATCGAACCACTGGTCGACCCAAAGCCGGGGGCCGTCACTAGGAGATACGGGCACGACGATATGGATATCTATATGTTTATGACTGCCTCTTCTTGTCTTTTTCCTTCCCTTATTTCGGTAGCTAGTGATGAATGTAGGGATGGAGTTCTAGGTAGAGGCTTCAAGCTATATACCACATGTGTCGAGAATAGTATAGGTTCTCGGAACGTCAATTCGGGGACAGCGTTTCTTCTTCTTGTGTTGATGAAGGGTGCAGTGGTCTCAAAGAGAGTCGAGGACGCAGTATCTTCCGCTAGGTATTATGTAGAGGCTTGTAGCGGGAGTGTTGATGGCTACTATTACTATAAGATGCTCGGGCTTGGAGAAAGGTCTTATATGGGACGCTATTACGGGCCTCTGCCAGATATCAGGGAGCCCAGGAATACTCCGTCTCTTTATAGAATACTCTCGTTGACATCATGGGATCTCGTTCACAGAGAAATCCTAGAAAGCTACAAGATATCAATGCATGTTGCGGAAGAACTCGATGCTTTAGGTGTTACGGAAGAGTCGCTTCTAAGGATTCTCCTTGATTTGTTGGCAGAGTATGGAGATACCTTGATTGCCAGGAAGTATGGTTGGAGTGCATATTATAGGGCAATGGCTGAGGCTAGGCAGGCGTTGGTCTTGTCAAAAACGATTGGTATTCGAGAGGCCTTGCTGTGGCTAGACTCTTTATGGAGACCAAGGAAGTGGAGTCCTGGAGCGATCCTTGATATATTGGCGTCTGGGATCTCGTTATATTATCTTAGGAAATACTATGAGCATAATGAATAGTGCTAGTCGAGGGGGCTTAGCCCTGTTCTAAGTATTCGTTTGTAGTATTCGGGTGTTTTCTTATGCTTTAGTATTTTAACCTTGATATAGTTCTCGCTTGCTTGATCTATTGAGACAATCGTTATCGGTACTCCTAGAAGCGTTATGTGCGAGACAAAGTCTTCGAAGTCCCGCATATTGTAGAAGGTTAATATGAATTCTTCAGCTATAGGCATTCCTCTGAGGAAACGTTTTACGCTCTCAACCGCCGTTACAAGTATCGCTTCTCCCAGCCTCTGTGCTTCTTTCGCGAGTCTTTCATCGTCCCAGTCGTCTTCGATCGCCTTGAACATCTGTCTTAGTACTCTTGGATAAATGAAAGTATGTCCTTCGTCGAAGGGATACTTCATTCCCTCTTGGATATCCTTTGTGTTAATATAGCTAGTCGTATACTTGAGCGGGTCTACCCTATAATATGGGTCTTTCATAACTATTCCTTCCCGGCCTACTTCTTCTAGATTTGATACGACTTCTAAGATTCCCTGCCAGTCGTCTTTATAGTATTTACCTAGTAATGGAACGTTTCTGAGCCCGTATTCTTCGACTAGCCTTCTTCTATCTTCTACGCTTAGTGGATCGAGTCCCTTCCGGAAAATGTCGAATACGAAGAATCCCCATTCGGGTGCTTCTGGATAGTAGTATCTGGTATATGGGTTCTCTAGGCCTACTACTTCTCCCGCTACTACTGCTTCTTCACCAATAGCATCTATTAGGTTCTCTAGGCTCTTGCCGTGTTCGTGACGCATTCTAGCTGTCGTATATGGGCATATGTATCCTCCCCGAGTAACAGCGTATATCTCGTCTTTGAATTTTATGACTCTGACATTGTGTCCGTCCATTTTTTCCTCTACTATTACCCAGTCGACGAAGTGTTGTGGTACTGCTCTCGACAATAATAGGACTCGTTTTATATGCGGGTATCCTTCGACAACCCGATATTCTCCTGTTTTCTCGTCTATGAGTATCGCTGTTCCTTCATAATGGTTTCCTAGATCGCGACGTAGTGCTATGTATCTTATGTTCTTGTATCTGAGGATTCTCGTTGATTTAGATTCGAGTAACTTAGTTGCTCTCTCGTAGTTTATTCCTAGAGATTCGGCTAGTATTTCTGCCAGGTCTATGCTGGGAGAATTGCTATGTGCCTTATACAAGTCCGTGCCCCGGTTCATGATATAAGACTGAGTGGAGGTAAAAAGAAAGTGGTTTTAGAGTTCTGGGATTATTATTTTGTTTACTTCTTACAGCGCTCCTCGAGAGGAGCGTATTTTAGGCCGACTGGACCTACGTACTTTTCGCTTGGTCTTATGATCCTGTTGTTGAGTACTTGCTCTATGTAGTGAGAGGTCCATCCCACTATTCTGCCCATTGCGAATATGGGCGTGAACATTGGTATCGGTATCTTTAACTGGTAGTAGAGGATTGCAGTGTATAGGTCTATGTTTGCTGGTAGGTTCTTTTCTCTCTTCATTACTTCTTCTGCCTTGTGGAGCACCTTTAGCCAGTATTCTCCTTCTGGTAGTTGCTTGATGAA
>JALWJI010000082.1 GCA_027081695.1 Acidilobaceae archaeon
CTCGCCGCGGAGAGAAGCACGCGAATAGTAGTCATGTACGCAGGCAGAATAGTAGAAGACGGACCAGTAGACGAAATAGTAAACGATCCCAAGCATCCTTACACCGAGGGATTACTCAAGAGCACGCCAGACCTATGGGGAGAGAAAGAGATCAAGTCTATACCAGGAAACCCACCAGACCTACGGAACCCGCCACCAGGCTGTCCTTTCCACCCACGATGCCCCAAAGCAATGAAAGTCTGCAGAGAGAGTTTCCCAGCCTATACAGGGATGAACAAGAGACGTGTGGCTTGTCATCTCTACAAGTGAGAAGAGTGGTGACGAGTCATGCCGGAAAAAATACTGTTAGAGGTTAAGGACCTCAAAAAGTACTTCGAGGTCAAGCGGAAAGGAGAGAAAAAAATACTCAAAGCAGTAGACGGAGTAAGCTTCAGTCTTCGACGAGGAGAGATACTATCCCTAGTAGGAGAGTCCGGCAGTGGTAAAACAACGGTCGGTAGACTAGTGACCCGTCTCTACACGCCGACATCAGGCAAGATAATCTTCGACGGAATCGATATCACCTATATGCCGGAGAAACAGCTTAGACCTCTTAGAAAAAGATTCCAGATGATATTCCAAGATCCCTACGCCAGCCTCAACCCCAGAATGAAGATTGGACGAGCAATAGCAGAACCACTCGTAGTCCACGGGATAATGGATTGGGAGAAGGCCCGGAAACGGGCTCTCGAGCTTCTCGAAAGAGTCGGACTAACACCCGCGAAAGACTTCTACGAGCGACTCCCAAGCCAGCTGAGCGGAGGACAAAGACAGAGAGCAGTCATAGCTCGTGCAATAGCATTAGAACCAGAGCTAGTTGTCGCGGATGAGGCTGTCTCAATGGTAGACGTAAGCATGAGAGCAAGCATACTTGAACTACTAGACCAGCTACGAAGGGAAATGAATACAGCGATCATATTCATTACACACGACCTAGCAGTCGCAAAGCTGATCAGCGATAGGATTGCAGTAATGTATGTTGGAAAGATAGTGGAGGAGGGACCAGCCGACGAAGTACTAAGCAATCCAAGGCATCCCTATACCAGGGCACTAATAACAAGCGTTCCAAGCATAAAGCGAAAGATAAGGAAAAGGTTCCCGATAATAGGAGACATAGCAGATCCTACAAATGTACCGCCCGGATGCAGATATCATCCAAGGTGCCCTATAGTTAAACGAACGTGCAAAGAGAAAGAACCAGACCTGAAAGAGATTGCTCCAGGCCACAAAGTCGCATGCCATTACCCAATAAACGAGAGCCTATGATTTAGAATGGTCTCAGGGAGACCCTATTCTTTACAATTGTTTTATAATTCTTTTGGGTTACGGTTGGACTAGTTAAGAGAATATAGTCCTTGAGAGGCAGTGAAAATATTATAGTTGGTGGATGAAGACTCCACGGGTCTAACCCCTCTTAAAGAGGGGGATGAAGAGACCTGTCTCACCCGACACCGACTCTCCTATCTTGAAGGATCTTGTGTTATTGGTTATGCTTGTCGGGCATGTCTCTTATATGGACATCTAGCTGTGGATACGGTATCTCTATTCCAGCCTCATTGAATGCATTGTATACTGCCTTAATGATTTCCGGCTTTACTCGGCCATAGTCTTCTTTCTTTACCCATACCCTTACCTGGAGATTCACAGATGAGTTAGCTAGCTCGGTAATGACTACTTGTGGTGCAGGATCCTCTAGTACCCCGTCTACATTCCTTACAGCTTCTAGTGCTATCTTAACGGCTTTGTCTAGGTCAGTTCCATATGCTACTCCTACATCTAGAGTGATTCTCCTCGTCGGGTTCCTTGTATAATTGACTATGGGGGACCCCCAGACGCTCTTATTGGGCAACAATACGACTTCATTATTGGGTCTAACTATTATTGTGGAGAGGATCCCTACATCTTTTATAGTGCCCAGATACCCGCCGACCTCGACTAGGTCTCCCTTATCGAAGGGACGCGTTACAGCTATCCATACACCGGCAGCGAGATTATTAATAGTATCCTGAAGACCGAAGCCAAGAATTAAACCGATAACAGCGCTTAGACCAAGTACCACGCTCCCAGTATTGAATCCCGCCGCCGATGCGGTTGCAAGTACAAGGGCTAGATAGAGTATCACGGAGACTAGCCTAGTTAGGACTCCCGCTACAAGTGGTGGGAGACCTAGTCTTTCAAGACTACGTTTAAAGATGGCCAGGAACGATACTACGATGATGTAGCCTACTGCTAGGATGACAAGTGCCCATAATAGGCCTCCTACGGTGATAGAGGTACCGGGAATAGTATTAGATAGAATGTCTCCTAGAGCCATCGAATACTCACCTCCAGATAATTAGACTAGAAACCCCACTATATTATTTACATAGGCAATGAGTATTCTAGAGGGGCTCCGAGAAGATAGGTGGAGATCTTTGAACTATCCCAGAATACTTGAAAATCTCTATGCAGGAGCAGGATGCACCGAGCCTCCACAAGTAGACAAGATAATCTGCCTAGACCCCGAATGCAGGATACATAACATCGAGGGCGTCGAGGAGTCCTGCTACCATATTATGCCTGGAACAGTCCAACCATTTGGAAACATGGTCGGTGCAGTTATAGACCTCTATGAGAGCTTAGAATCTGGTAAAAAAGTATACGTTCATTGCAAAAGCGGATGCGACAGAACTGGGATGGTGATATCGGCGTATCTAATCCTGATCGGGCTCAATGCCTCTACTGCCCTTTCTAAGTTCTACGAGGCGAGGAGGTGCGGGCCAATGGGTAGCTATGAGCAGTATATGTTTCTACTCGGCCTAGAGAGACTTGTCAAAAAACATGGTAGGAAAAGAGCCAAGGAGATCTTGGAGAGTGTAACAGATTTCGAAGAGTTCTTGGCCCAGGCTATTGATCAGCCAAAATAGTATTCTCCCTTCGCCTTCTGCATCCTGTCTAGGTAGCTTCCAGGCTTGTTTACCCTGGGTCTCCCAGTTTGAGGATCTCGCCTAAAGGTTACGCCGAGCTCTTTTAAGAACATGTTCATAGCCTTTCGGAGATTCTCGGGCCTGTACGCGTTGCCCTTGTATCCTGGCTCTCCTAGTATGGGTACTAGTTTATCGCTTATGTAATCTATGAATAGCAGATCGTGTTCCACGACGAACGCCGCCGCCTGTCTTGTCTCGGTGAGTCTTCTTATTATTCTTGCAACGCTCAGCCTTTCCTCAACATCTAGGTAGGCGCTGGGCTCATCTAGTAGATAGATATCTGCTTCTCTGGCAAGTGCGAGTGCTACTGCTAGCTTCTGCATCTCTCCTCCGCTCAGTCTGCGTGGCTCACGGTCGTAGAACTTGTCAAGTCTAAGCTTCTTGACTAGCTCGAGGTATAGCCAGCTACCGGGAATAATAGACTCAGGATTGGCCTCACGCAGGAATTCTCGTACTGTGACGCCCTCTGGGAACATTTCTGGGCCCACATGCTGTGGCTTGTAGCTCACGGATAGTTCCTCGAATTCTAGAACCATTCCGTCGACAGGCTCGATCTTCTTTGCTAGTGTGAGGACAAACGTCGTTTTTCCTATACCGTTAGGTCCCACGATACCTATCACTTCTCCGCTCCAGATTTCTCCTGCCTCGACTGTCAGCTCGAATTCTCCTCTCTTAACCTTTAGATCAGTCCACTCAAGGAACTTCTTCCTCCCCCCAGTTCCCTCCTTACCGGCTTGCTCAGCCTCGGTTACCTTCTTGAACTTTATAGGCTCCTTCCTCAACCTTATGTTCTCGGCTGGCAGGTATCCCTCGAGGAAATTGTTTATGCCTACTCGTACACCGTAGGGCTGGCTTACTATACCGTACGCTCCTGGCTCGCCGTATAGTATGTGGAGTGTTTCGCTCACATAGTCTAGTACGGCTAGGTCGTGTTCTATCACTAATACGTGCTTGCCTGGCTTGGCTAGCTCGTTTATAAGCTTGGCTACACGTATTCTCTCCCTAACATCTAGGTATCCGCTGGGCTCGTCGAACACGTAGACGTCGGCGTCCTTTGATATTACAGCGGCTACTAGGAGCTTCTGGAGTTCTCCACCGCTAAGCTTCCTTATATCACGGTCCCAGACCTTGTCAAGGCCTAGTTCCTTGGCAAGCTCTCTTGACACTCCCCGCTCGTCCGCTTTGATCAATAATTGGCCTACTGTTCCCTTAACGTGTCTGGGCACGAGGTCGACGTACTGGATTTTGTGAGCCGTCCGTAGCTTGCCGTCTGCCAGCTTCTGGAAGTAGACTTGTAGCTCGCTTCCCCTGAACCGACGTATTATCTCGTCCCAGCCTGGATCAGCATCGGGATCGCCGAGATTCGGCTTTAGCTCTCCGAGAAGGATCCTTATCGCCGTCGTCTTACCAGTACCGTTCTTACCGAGTAAACCGACTA
>JALWJI010000083.1 GCA_027081695.1 Acidilobaceae archaeon
CGACTGGGGGCTGCCCTCCTTGAGGGCCTCGGTGAGGGCCGTGTGGAGGAGCCCCGGGGTCACCGCGTTGGGGGCGAGGGTTATCCTTACAGGGTTGCTGGCGATGCCCCCCGCCGCGGGGTGGCGGAGCACCACGGTCACCGTCCTGTTCTCCTCTATATTCTTGGGCCTGAGGGCGAGGTAGTAGCGGTTGTTTGCAGTGACGAGGAGGACCTTATCCTTGTCCTCGCCGCTGTTCTCCCAGGCGTCGAGCAACGTATAGCCCCCGGGAGCATCGAGGCCCTCCAGGCTACCGGTGTCACCCACCACCGCACTAATACCACAACCGTTCCCACAGACCTCGGAGACGTCCACCAGGTAGGTGCCGAGGCCGGGGCAGTCCCCGGCGAGGAGGAGCACCGGAACCACGTAGGAGAGAGAGCCCGACACGCCCCCGCCGGAGGAAACGCCGAAGAGCAAGAGATCATAGGCATCGCCCCCGTTCTCCTTCACTGCGGCCTGGAACACCACAGAAGTAGGATCACGCAGGAAAGACGCAACTGTCTCGGCAAAGGCACCGACGTAGTCCCCATCGCCGACCCTGCTCTTGTCGAATTGTTTAATAACTATGTTTAGATACTTTGGGCGATTATGATGATTATTTTTATGTCTATATAGAAGAGTTTGGCTTCTTGTTCTACTCTTTTCTTGAATACGTGATTCTTTTATCAGTTTTACGGATCCCCCGTTTATTGAGGTTTTGTTATTATTGTGGGTACTCTAAGTATTTTAACTTTAAAAATTGGTGTTTGCCCCTGCACCCTTCTATTTTCTTGGATACAACCTGTATTAGGTATTTTAGGTATATTGCTCTGACAAGTGCATTGAAGTCTTTCAGGAGTACTTCGAGAGCGCTTCCAGCTATACCTAGCTTATCGAGGTGGTATTTTACTAGTACAGAGTTTTGTATTATATTTATTTCTGGTGTTACCTGTATGCTTGTTTTTCCTTGTAGGAAACTTATAGATGCGTCCTTCACTGTTCCGTTTTCAACCAATATACTTACTACGTGGTTAGCGTT
This sequence comes from Acidilobaceae archaeon, assembly GCA_027081695.1. Classification (GTDB taxonomy): domain Archaea; phylum Thermoproteota; class Thermoprotei_A; order Sulfolobales; family Acidilobaceae; genus S143-63. The sequence continues at coordinate 1,061 of JALWJI010000083.1, forward strand.
GATGTATTCTCTGTCTATCTGGCTGAACCTTGATACTCCTTGTGGATGTGTATGTATAACTGCATAGTTATAGGAAGGATCGGGTAGTTTTGGATCTAGCACCTTAACCTCCGTTCTAGAGGCTTTCTGGTTAGGTATATGGATGTCTTTGAAGGGATTAGGCGTTAGAACATAATATATTATGTCGGTCCTGTCCGGTTTATTTTTCGGTTCGGGCTCTTTTATCTTTCTAATATATGCTAAGACCTCGGTGCCACAATAATTATGGATTAACCATATTATGTCTACAAGCGCCTTATCAACCAATAATATATAGTTTAATTTCCCCGATAGTACGAGTATTTTTTCGAAGGATCTCCAAGACATGCCTTATTATCCCTCACATTGTTTCCTAAGACAACTCTCTAAACTTGTCGGCAGGAATTCGCGTAGCTTCTTATATGCTTTGCATCCATAGCTTCCAAGTGTGCTATCGATGCTTGGAACTGATACCATAGTCATTAATCCTACTAAATAGGTTGCTTTCTTCACGATGTCCCATTGCGGAGAATATTTTCCTAGTGTCCCGGGACATAGTGAGCCAGTTTTATCTACATTAGGATGGGCTTCTCTGAACGAGAAGACTATTTTCTTTAAGTATTCGTTATTAATGCTACTGATCTTTTTCTTGAAAGGATAGTTCTTTATAATAAAGAACCTTAGCCTCTTGTTAATTCTTGGTTTATTAAACTTGAATACTTCATCCTTGTATCTGGCCCTGCCATAGAATACGACAGGCCTAGTTAGCTTATAGAGCTTGTTTCTGTCACCGCAGACTGGTGCACGTATGATTGATGATATTACTCCTATTTCAAAGTCTATTTCACTAGTTTCTGTTGAAATATAATGCACATAGATATATCCGATTTTAGACTCAATATAGTTGAACATTTCAATACTAGTCGACCACATCCGACTCAAACCTCCTCCAAGGATGCCGACTTAACAAGACGAGACAATGTAGTCTTGTAGAGAAACTTCTTATCTAGGAAATCCTCTTCGCTGATCCATAACAGTATGTGGACCACTAACGCTGCTGCCACTGCAGGCGTAGCCACGTAGACAGGAGCAGTAGTATAGCCTGGGGATTCATTGCTTATACTCCATTCTCCGGGTACAAGGTTTACTCCTATAGTGATACTTTCTCCATCGTAATGAACCGTTATGAGTCTTTTCCCCGATCTAAGCCATTCCTTTAAATATGGTCGTAGCTTTAGGCTATCAGTTGCCTCGATAAGAATATCGCTTCTAAGATCGTGAATAACCGTTTCTAAAGGATACTCATATGTCTGGAAACCTATTTCCTTATTGGAGGCTCTTATTATATCAGCAATAGCCCTGGCTTTTAGAAAGCATACTTGTTTAATGTTGTAAGGTGTCCTGTTTAAGTTATGCGGCTCAATATAGTCGAAATCTATGAGCTCTAGGAATCCTATTTGACGTGATATTGCTAGGAAATATGCTATCCAGCTGCCTATTCCTCCTAGCCCTGCAACCGCGACACTATCTATCTTTCGGAGAGGAAGGTTTTTCTGTCTAAGAAAAAAAGATTCCGGTCTAACTAACTTTTCTATTTCATTAGGATCGCAGTATGTCTCTCTTATCCATGTAGAGGCCGCGACGTCTGCTGGTATAATATTTACCTTGAGGGATCTATTATTCATGAACATTTTGTCTATATCTCCAGGCGAGACTCTAGTATCGTTTATGTATACATCGAATCTTCCCATTCCGTTTTCTTGCGCAGTCCTCGCTATTAGCGCCTTGAGGTCCAGTGGAGTTTCTATAGACACGTTTTTGAGTAAGGGCATACCATTTACCATGATGGTGACAGTTCTTCGTTCTCCGTTGAGAGAACTAGGCACTCTTGGCCACCCTCATATAATACTAATTTAAAAACTTAGGATAAATCAACATAGACTTCTATTTCAGTTAAACTTAAAAAACTACCATAAACAATAGCATTATATATATTATTGTGGATATTAGAGTATATACAACGCTACAACCTAGACGGGAACGCTAGTCCTAACTATAACCACATTCCCAGAGGGCCTTTATTGTGGAAATGCTATACCGCTAGATAGTGGACATTTAATTATTTTTTCCCAATTGTAATGTGGATCTCTAAACGGTATTAGTTATACTGATAGTGGATTTTCAATCCACTCGAATTCTATATAAGGTCATAGTGGTATTATGGAGCTTCCTTGGCTTACAGGTAGTATAATTTTTACATGATTACTCATCCTGTTATGGTATCATTAGAAAAAGATTACCGCTAATAAAACTTTTACTAAACCCAGAGGGTGAGCCAGAGTGATTCAAGGTGTTTTTAGAAGAATACTACCAATGCTAGGAACCAAGTCAAGTAACAATGTAGCCGTTCCCATAGTTCTTCGGCATATTACTTGCCCGTATTGTTCTAGTATATTCGGCGTCTTGACACTGGGTAAAATATCGAGGAAAATCGACCGAAACATGATAACAACTATAAACGGGAGGGATGACGCCAATCCCGGGTTTAGGGAAACACATCTAGCAAACCCTATAAAGTGTCCTGACTGTGGAGGGGAATTCATAGTATTCGTAGGTGTAGAATATGACCAGAATTATAGTGAGGTTAAGGATGTAGACGTAAAGATAGTTACACCTAACGATCCCTACGTTAAGCAGCTATCTGTATGGCCTCACAGAGGCCTTGTTATGAGAAAAGTCTTGGAATATAGTCCACACACAGTCAAAATATACGAGTCTATGGATCACTTCGAGCAATATAATGAGAATGCCAAGGATATAGCAGCTGCAAGTCTAATTAACATAAACGCTACCCATAGCCTCAAAAATGTACATGCAGGCGAAGAAGACAAGCAATGGGAGCCTAAGATAGTTGATCTATCTAGGAACCGTGGATAACAATATTTTCCTCTAATTCTCGGATCAAAGACCCTTGATTTAACCCAGGCTATCCTAATGAGGGACAATAACCGTGTCGAAGTATATCATGTGCCTGGTATGCGGTAGAATGACGCCCATTAACAGAGGTGTATGCTATCATTGTGGAAGCCCTCTTCCCAGCGAAATACAATTACCTCTGGGAATGATCATTTGTCCAAACTGTCTTAAACTGACACCTGTAGATACAGGATACTGTACTCATTGCCGATCACCACTTCCACCCGATCTTGTTAAAGCTGCTAAAAGAGAACTCGCAAAGTATAGATTGCAACATGGAGAATCTTATAAAAAAGAATACATAGAAAACACCTACGATAAACTTTATTATAACACATCAGATAAACATGGAATTGAATACCTTAGAGTTACTAACGAAAATCAGGTGATAGATCATATTATTAAAAACAAGGAAAACCATGACAATCAAATATTAGCGAACACAGTGTTAATGGGTCGTGAGGTAAAGAACGTTATTAGATTCCTACGTGTACGACGCTTACAGATATAGGCAAGTTTGAGATAATGGGCATGTCAGCTCCCTTCCCGCCAATATAAACTAAACTATACTGTATATGGAATCATATATAGACTTACTTAGTGGTATTGCTCATCTTTTCGCACAGGATACATCGAAAAGAAATAATATAGTGGGGGTGTTGGCTTTAAACTCTGCGTGGGACTATGATGGAGATGTTGAAGACTATTATGTCGTAGATTTAAATAGTGATACTTTAAAAACACCTCATATGCTCAGTCACAGGATACCGCAACAACCAGGGCGCTTTCTACCGCCCTTATCATATACTTCTCACATAAAATTAGGCTATGATTTAGAAAACCGTATGGTAGGAATAAACAAGTACGATCTCACGAGACACTTATATGTAGTTGGAATAGTAGGATCCGGCAAGACAACAGCAGTGAAAAGACTTCTAACCGAGGCATCACTGCATGGTATAAGTTGGACGGTAATAGACTGGGAAGGAGAATACCAAGAACTCGTCTATTTAACAGGAGCCAGTTACTTTAACTCGAAAAACTTTAAATTAAATCTATTCGGTTATGGAAGCCAGGAAGACTGGGAGTACAATATCGAGGTACTCCTTCAAACGTTGAAAGAAGAAGAATATAATTTCTCGCCCCAAATGGAATATGTTCTTCTAAAAGCCTCTATGTTATGCCAATTCAGACGACAAGGCCTTAACTGTTTACGTGAGAAAATAAAGGAGCTCGCTTTGATGCTCCCAGACGGGAAAAGAACCCTCCAAGCCCTACATAATAGGTTTGCGAAGATATTTTCTGGAGGGCTCTCACATATCCTAGGAGACGAGGATACACTAGGTACACTCTTTGGTAAAAGGACCATTATTGATATCTCGGATATTGCAAAGAGATCACCAACAAAGGCTAGACTACTAGTTGGTATAATAATGGGTAAACTACGTTATGAGATACTAAGACTTCCAATAACAAGTAACGTGCGCCATCTTATAGTATTAGAAGAAGCTGAACAGCTGATTCCCAGCGACAATGAATACAGTAGATGGAGGCTACCATATATAGCCGGTGACTTATTACGATATAGGAAAAGGGGAGTGGGCATAGTCATCGTTGCACATAGTCCTAGTCTAATAAGTAAGAGAGTAACCAAAGTTGTTGGGAATTTCTTGATATTTAGATTGAATGACGGAGAAGACAAGTTATGGGTAGCCAAATTACTAGGAGAAAGCACTCGTACTAATACCAACATAGTCGGACACCTAGACAAGGGGGAGGCATTGCTTTTCCCGGCATCCTTGCCTGAACCATTCTATCTAAAAATAGTACCGCCCCGTCCATCTAAAAGCCATGCAATGTTGCTTCTAGATAACTTGAGAAAATATCCGGGCCTCCCCCAGCGAGAGAGGCGAATGATATTAGGTTTATCCGGTAAACAATATAGAGAAGCCACAAAGATACTTGAAGAACTCAAGCTTGTAAGGAAAGCTAAGATATATACGGGTAGACCCGGGAAAAGCCCTGTCATACTAGAACTTGTGAATCAAGTACCGAGCGGTGCACATGTATACTTTGTAAATGAGCTAAAGCGTACTGTGTCTGAAGTATGCGGGAGAAAGATCAAGTATATAAAGGCCTCAAACACTGGGCCCGACCTAGTAGTTGTTGGAGATAACATTCTTATAGGCGTCGAGGCAGAGACAGGAACAAATATATCTAGAGCCAAGTATCTGAGATTCTTAGAAACAGTCAAATATCTCTTTATTGTATGCGTGTATAGAAAAGCTTGTAGAAAAGCACATCGTGATACAATGGGCCTTAAGAACGTGTGGGTGGGAAACCTATATAGGTTTCCTTCTGCTCTAGCTAGAGTTTGTCATAAGGAGTATTTTGAGCCATAAAGTGTTAACCGGGGAGTTAACACAGTCCCCTTCGGTCCCACACAGAAACCAAATACGAAGACAAATAAAACATAAGTACTAGAATAGTAGACTATTCTTACCCAAACAATCCCTAACTCTACGAATTATAGTAAACGCAGAGTAAGCTTAATTATTAAATTCCAAGAATAACCAGATTAATGTAAAATACTAAGAGTTTCTTCCTACCTTAAAAACAAACATAGACAACCCACAACATTCCTTACAACAAAACAATACCTAACAATATACAATTTTCAAAATGATATTATTAGGAGAATGGTGGACCGGCCGGGATTTGAACCCGGGGCCTCTCGGGTGCAAGCCGAGCGCTCTTCCAGGCTGAGCTACCGGCCCATCCACTCTTCTCTTATTCTCGACACCGAGATTATATTATTTTTCGTCGTCTTGATACTTTCCTGTATTTCTCCAAAACACGCCTTAAACCATTGTTTTAATAATAAAGCTTTATAGCAGGCATATGAAGAGGGAAAAAGAACCCCTTATTTTTCTTTGAAGTATATGTAGAAGAAGTAGAGTGTCGCTAAAGATAGGAATGACATGAAGCCTATAGTGAGTATTTGTACTAATGTCAGTGTTGCCAAGGTATTTACGTTGGTTAGGTTTAGCGCGTTTGCCAGATATGGTAGGACTTCTGGAGGGATGCTCTGGATTATTTTTGGATCTGTTACGTCGGCTATGAAGTATGGATACTGGCTAAACGCGTTTAGATACTCTCCCAGGACTATTGTTACGAGTGCTAGCATGCCTGCGAATAATAGGTTGCTGGCTTCTTTTCTTGATAGGAAGCCGCTCTTCTTTATACTCGTATAAGCGACATAGACTAAGTATACTTGGGCTGCGTACAGTATGAGTTTTATGATTAGTAGCCATGATAGGTTGAATGCAACGGTGCCGTCTCCGACTTTCCATCCTAGGGGACCGAATATGTTGTTGAACTTGTACTCTACTACACGAAGGGATAGTGTATACCATAGTCCAAGTATTAGCATTAGTCCGAGGCCAGCTAGCGCCCATGGTACTCCTCTGTCAACGACTGACTTTAGAGCATTCCTATATGAGTCGTCGCTTGTCTTATAGTACTTGACTGCTGCGTATCCTGTTACTAGTATTAGTCCTGCTGTTAGTGAAGCAACTATGCTCTTAAGATAGAGGGGTAACAGGGTTGGATTTGTCAATGCCTCCGTGAGATCTAGTCTTGCAACAGTTCCGTCAAAGTATAATCCTTTGGGTGTGTTTAGGAAGGCGAATACTGCTCTGAAGCCTAGTGGTATTAGTAGTGCTGAGATAGCTAGGAATATTCCTGCTATGTTGTGTGCTTTGTCGCTGAGCCTGTTCCATCCATAGTAGTATGTTGTTATTGCTGTGAAGTGTACAACGATTAGGAGTATCGCGATTGCGAATGGCATAAGGGCTATGTTACCGGCGATTCCGAGGAAGTTTGGATAGAAGCTCAGGAGGAATACTGTGAATGCTGTAGCATATACTCCTGCTACTCCGTAGGTCGCTGCGTAAAATCTCATTAGCTTGTATGAGAAGTTGAGTAGTGCTTGGTCGTTGTTCTTTTTGGCTCTGTATTTTAGGTAGGGTACTAGGACTGATAGTGCTATGCCTATGTTTACGAGTATTATGTGTATTCCGAATGTGTATGCTAGCCAGAATACTGCTATCGAGGAGCCATCCATTCTAGCTCACCTCCATGCCTACCTCTTCTTTTCCGGGTAACCATAGGAATTTCCATACAGCGTATGCTAGGATGCCTAGTATCACAATGAAGAATACTGCTACTAGTGCTACTAGCGATGTTGGAGCCGGGTTGAAGGTGTGGGCTACGTCTGGCGTCATGACACCGTATATGGTCCATGGTTTTCTTCCTACTTCTCTAACGACCCATCCCATCCATGATACTGCCTGTATTATTATTGCGAAGGGTAATGCAAGTTTTAGAAGCATCTCTGGGAGCTCAGTCTTCTTTACGAATAGATAGTATGCTACACCTAGGACGAAGAGACCTGACAGTATGGCTAGACCTATTTTTGTATAGTAGACATAGTGTAAGAATAGCGGAGGTCTGCAGTCTCCTATTCTTGCTAGATCCTGGTCATGGGTCACGCTGCATACACAGTAGTCCTTAGGTATCTCGTCATAGTTCGGTAAGTGAGCATCGAAGGATCCGTATCCTAGGAAGGCCATTAGTTTTTCGAGGCCAAATGCTCTACTTATACTGAATATACTCTGGCTTGTGCCCTCCATTGCAGCGAATTTCTCCGGGTTATACTCGGCTATTTCTGTTCCCATCAAGTGCCCAAAGACGGTGCCTTGTAGCACTATTGCTACTAAGGCAAATATCGCTGCAAACTTGAAGAAGGTGTCCACATATTCATAATATTCGCCGTTCTTTACGCCTTTTCGTCTTAGCTGGAGTTTTCTCATTGCGTATGCGGCTAGTACAGTGAATGACGATACTGTGATAGCGCTTCCTACTACGTGTAGTATGCTTCCTAGATATACTGGGCTCTTGAAGGTTACTGTTGTTACCCCCACGTAGTTAACTGTAGCTTTTAGGATCGCGTCTAGTATAGCCATCACTGGTGTGTTTAGAACGTCTTGATTAAGGTATTCTGGCTTGATTACTAGCTTTAGTATACTATCCTGCACTGTATAGCCGTGCCATGCTTCGTAGACGAGGCGTTCTATAATACGTATAGGCATTTTTACTAATACGACTCCACCGTCCTGTCCTACTACCTCCATTCCTAACTGTTGAAGAAGAGTGACGTTCAGTATGTTAGCATAGTCGGTGGGTACTGCCAGGAGTAGTTTTGGATATCCCTGGTCGAAAAGCCATTGGCCGGTTGCTGGATCATAGGCTGGTTCCAGGCCTGTTGGTGCCACCATGTATGAGTTCACTGATACTATCATTGCCGCTGAGAACCATGGACCTATTAGTGCGAATAGCATTACTATTACATGCACTTTCTTTGGTAGCTTCTCCCAGCCGTACCAGAGCATGTATATGAATACTACCTCCATTAGGAAGGCGAAGACCTCGGCATAGAGAGGAAAGTAGATGTAGTTTCCTGCGGCTTGTGTTAGGTTAGGCCATAATAGTACGAGTCCGAATTCCGAGGCCGTGCCGGTAGCTGCTCCAACAGCGAAAACTATTATGAAGCCCTTAACTATTGTTTTAGCTATTTTTAGCCATTTCTGGTCTCCCGTCTTCAAGTAAAGTAGTTCTGCGACAAATGCTAGTAGTGGTAGCCCTACTACATATTGAAGTATGCTCCAATGAACAGCTATACCTATGAATGACAACAGCCTATCAGCAGCTGCTGGATATATCCCCCACTCCAATTCGGATCACCGTTAGCTATCTCACCACAAGCCTATACTCAATTATATTACCTAGGAAGCTCTCATTTTTAAATAAATATGATTTCTACAAGTAAACAAACTTTTGATAAACTTTAAGACCAATAACATCACCCACAACTGCTCATATGTTACTTATAATACTATAATAAGGATAAATATGTTATACTGATAAGTGACAATAACATCAACACTATTAACAACAGGAGGTATAGTCTCTAAATCATATGTCAATCGTGGTGGGCCCGGGGGGATTCGAACCCCCGACCGCCCGGTTATCAGCCGGGCGCTCTACCAGGCTGAGCTACGGGCCCAAGACTCCACTGAAGGGTCTTAGCCTGCGCATCCAATCCTATGTCTTATTTAGATGTCCTATTTTAGGTTTTAGCGCCTAGAATTCTTGTTCTTAGATAGTAAGGACTCCTCTTCTTCCACTTGTTTCAGAATTTTTAGCCTTGTTTCTGTCGTCTCGAAGGGCAACTTATTCTCTAGTGATTTCTCGATTCTAATTATTCCTCCGTCTATAAGCTTCCTTAGTGCTTTGTAGGAGATGTAGGCTACTATTTCATTAGGTGCTGACGGATTAGCTGCTTGGTATATTTCTTTGGCAATAAGATATAGTAGTCTAAGCGATGATAGTGATCTTATGGCTATGCTCTGGCCCTCCTCCTCTGTATCAATCATAGCAGCTCTAACTAACTCCATTAGTGATTTCGAGTTCAATGCTAACATCGCCCTATTGTTTTCTTCGTCAATTATTACTTTGACTGGCTTATTATCGGGAAGACTTATCTCCTCGAATTCTCCGTCGGTCATTGCTAGGATGTCTAGCGGATAATATCCTATCGGATACCCGTCTTCAGTTACAATTATAACTACGTCATAGTTTTTCTTTAACACGTTCTTCGCTACTTCGCTTATCAGAGACCAGACAATGTACATGTACTCGGATCCATCAAGAATATCGAATAGCTCCTCTTCATAATCGCCCTCTAAGTCGATGACATTATCTTCTTTCACACTAGTCTTGTCGACACTGCTCATGAAATAGGTCGCGATTTTTATGATGAGACGGGCAATATGTCTTCTAAGTACTGTTATTAGTGAAGCTAGCATGAGGGATGGCGCGAGAATCGATATAAGGGAGAGATACGTATTGAAGAACAGCCTTAGTCCTAGATCTATAATCATGCCTAGAAGCGTCAAGACTGTAAATGATACTGAGAATACGAATATTGCTTCTTTATAGCTTGTCTTCGTTCTCGGCCACCCCTCCAACCCTCTAAAGATGATATGTGGATCTTATTATCGTTAACCACTAGTTATCCTTGATCCATTCCTATTATTCTAAAGGAAATCAAGGAGAGTTCTCTTAGGTAAAACATCTATCACAGCTATATCTCTCAATAAGGGAAAAGCAACATTATAGACCAGTGTATTGTTGATTCTAGTTTGAGGCCTTCCTTTATGGGCATGACCGTGAATTGCTATGTCCGGATGCACCTCCTTGATTATCTTCTCGATTCTAGGATCATAGAGTTGATCATGTATTGCTGGATGCTCTCCTATTATAGTAGCTTTGGTAACAGCATAATGGGTAACCAGGATAACTATATCGGATGTTTCTCTTGCTTTAGATAATAGTTCTCTTATAGCAGCTATTCTCTTCCTATAGATTTCTTCTATTCCCGGAATGTTTTTACGTTGCCAACGTGTCGGTCTTTTGAGCGATCCTCTTGAACCAACAATTGAGATTTTATAGTCGGAACACGTTGTATGATATACTGACTCTCTCAACCATACTATGTCGGGATATTCTTTTATGAACTTATCTTCTCTATCCATGTATTCCTCGTTGCCGAAAACCGCCACAATATCTGTATCAGGATAACTCTCCCAGATAGCTCTAAATACAGGTTTAGCCATCTCGACTTTTCCTTTATCTACAATGTCTCCGGCCAATATGAATAAACATGGAGAATCCGGATGTTTTTTCAAGGAGTTCTTGAAGAGGAATAGGTAGTGTGGACTATGTATGTCTGCAGAGGCATATATTATGGGGCCTCTGAACTGCAATGGCTCAACACCTAATTCAGACTGCCCATCGTTCTTCATCGGCCATCTATACTGATCATCGTCTAAACACTATTATCGTTTGGGAGCCGTTTCTTCCTGGTCTTTTAACTCTATTCTTATGACTGGTTCTACTGATTTGAGATGTAGATCTAGTTGTGGATAAGGGATTATGATGCCGTTTTCTTCTAGAGTACGTTTGAGCTCTGTCTGCAACTTTATCTTTGCAGGGTACCAGAGCTTTGTAGGTGTCCAGCACCTGATTCTAATGGATACCGATGAGTCCCCATAACTATCTACGAACACCTCGGGTGAGGGATTCACTAAGCAGTAGGGGTTAGAGTCAAGGTATTCTCTAATGGTCTTGATCGCTTTCTCGACATCTGTCTTGTAATGTACTCCAACAATGAAATCAATCCGTCTAGCCTTAGTCCTTGAATAATTCGTTATTATACTGTTAAATACTGTCTGATTAGGTATTCTAACGAGATAGCCGTCCCAAGTCCTGATAAGCGTACTTAGTACCCTTACATCTACTACCTCACCAGCTATATCACCGATCATCACAGGGTCTCCAACCCGTAACGGCTGCTCAACAACGAGGAATACCCCACTAATTATGTTTCCTAGGCTACTCTGGGCGGCGAGACCTACAATTATGCCTGCAAATCCTCCAGCAACTAACAGGCTACTAAGACTCAGGCCAAAGGGGTATAATGAGAGTATACCTGCCAGTATTAGTATACTATAGAAGACTAGGTTCTCTACCGGACGATAGATATATGGAGGAATCCTTATCCCTATGGTTCTCCTCATACTGCTACGAACAACGTATGCCACTATTACTCCTATAATTATAGTGACTATTGCTGACGCAATCTTTGTAATATTAGCTGCTATTAGGTCTCCAATCGACTCTAGCCCTTGAGCGATGGCCATAGCTTCCATCCCCTTTCAACCGCTATTACTGGTGCTGTCAACGAGAAAACTCCTGTTCTACTTGCTCTGACTTGTTTTAATTTCTCGAGGCCCTCCATCGGCGGTTTCGAAGTGGTCCGTGATTCTATTATTGTGTCCTTAATATATACTTCAACTAGAGAATAGAAAATAGTTCCTTTACTATCGGTATAGAGGTGAGAGTAGGCCGAGTTAAAGGGTACTCCTCTAATCGTATCTTCTCCCTGAGCAATATAAAATGCTATATGTGCCGTGCAAGGATCCTTATTCTCTAGAGGAAATCCTCTTGTCACCTTAGATTTGGCATATCGTGCTATTACTCCTTCGATCAAGTTACCCACTAGTGTATATTTCACCTTGCCTGGGGCTAGTCTCGCCAGAATAGAATTTTTATGATATAATACGATCTCTAGCGGAGCATGTGCCCAGATTACGTCTCCACGGTTTACTAGTATTTTTTTATCAAATTCAATGTAGACTGCGTCACTTATTCTAAACGGTGAATGTATAGGAGGGGCAGGTCTATATTCTATTATTCCTTCGACGTATACTTCCTCGCATCTATACTCGTCGCAGGCTCTGAGAACTCCGTTCTCACTATAGATTATTCTTGCTCCGCAGAGGGATAGCGATGTGCCAGGCGTTAATTCTCCTACCAGCAACTCTCCTCAAGAATAATGCTAGAAGTGTTCGAGGATATTGTGCTTTACCTCTTACCTGATAAAACTATATACAGGTGTAAACACTGGATTTTCAACAAAGCAAACTAACTATAGAATAGATTAGAAGGTCTAGAGGTCGGCGGCTATACTGGTGAGCATTATGTTTATTGATGCTACTACCTGGTAGAATACTGCTGAGGCTACTAAGTCGTCTGCTACGTCGTCGTGTGATATTGGCCATTCTACACACTTAGCGAAGCTCCGGAGAGATTCGGGCCTTTCTCCAGAAATGTCGCCGGTAAGAACACTGCTTGCCCATGCGAGTGTTTCTGCTAGACTGTTACCTCCTACGCATTCTACGAGGTCATACATATCTATGTAGGTTACACCGAATAGCTCTAATGCCTCATCCTTCAGGTTGTGTCTGATTGCTGGTAGTATTACGTCGTCAAATATGCCGACGGCATAGTCCACGAGATCTATTTTTGCTGTCTTGTCGACGCTTGACACTATGATGAAAGCTAGCATTTCATCTATTGCCGGATCTAGACTTGCAAAAGGTACTATTTTTCCTGGACCCGCATCAACTAGAGTATCTACCACGGGAACCGCACCCAAGCATATTCTTGGCTATTGTATGAAAGGTAATGGGGCAACCCTGGTATTACCCCTGTCATCTCTAAATGAATTGACGAACAGTAGAGGGGTATTCGATAGTTAGAAGTGACTAACTGGGATCGGTTGGACTAGGACTCATCATAGGCCTCCAATCACCCTGAGAGGTGAGAGGCCTCTGATTGTCCGGGTTCTTCTCGTCATTTCATATCTAGCTAGGCAATATACATGTTTTCTATACTATGTGATATTGATAAAGCAAAATTCTAGCATGGCCAAGTCTGTCGATATCTTTCTATTATTCTGACGAGATCCTTTGCCTTTTCGATACTCACCACGTTCTCTGTCTCTTCACCTAGTTTCACACTTGTACCTACAATGAACCCGTCAGCTAGTCTCCAGAAGCGCGCTATGTTCTCCGGCCTTATACCGGAGCCTACTATGGCTCGTGCACCGTATTCTCTTATTACGCCTGCTATTTCTTCCACGTATTCCACTTCAGGAGCATATCCTGTTGAAGGACCGGTTATTATCATAGACTTTATAGGGAATCCCGCGCGGTCGATGCAGTCTCTTACGGTGAGTTTTATGTTGTAGGTCTCGTAGATCGGATAACTATGTTTGACGTTTATGTCTGCTAATATTGATATCTTTCCTTCCATAATGTCATCGTAGATATCAAGCTCCCGGATGGCCTGTGCTAGTTGTTTAACGCTGGGCTCTATTAGACCCTCGACAGATGCTCTCGTCTCACATAACGAGTTGACACGGATAAATGACGCGCCCGCGATATGTGCTACGTATAGGGCTTCATAGGGACTGTTTCTAAGAATGTTTACTCCTACTGGTATGGAGAGTGCTTTCTTGACCTCTGAGACTATTCTCGCCATAGCGGCTGTCTCGCCGACACCGACTCTCATCTTATAGGGCTTGTCTCCATAGTTCTCGACTATCACGGCATCGAACCCGGCTTTCTCGTATTTTAGCGCCTCATTTACAGCATATTCAATGATCGACTCAATATCCATTTTTTTGCCGTGAGGATAGGGGTATGGTCTCCTCCGATAACCATATGATCCAGGTAAAGGCGGTAAATGGACAACCCCGATAACCGGCTTACATTTACTAAATATGTCTTCTACCATAATCTTCCACCATCCCTGTAGATGTTATGAGAAAGATAATAACGTTGAGATCCTCATAGTGAATCATAGCATTTCCTAGCCGTATTCATCCTACTTTACCAGAGCCTTGACGGCTTCAAATATTAGGCGTGCTCCAAAACCTGGTCCTAGTCCTTGCGGCCAATACTCTGGCGCTGCGGGACCTGCTTCAAATCCTATTCCAGGCCCTGCTATGTCTAGGTGTACGAATCTCTTACCGTGCGTGAATTTTTCTAGGAAGAGAGCAGCGTAGATTGCTCCGCCCCACCTCATTCCTGCGTTATCTATATCTCCTACCTTTGCGTTCTTCGTCATGTAGACCTTGTACTCGTCAACCATTGGCATGTACCATACTTTTTCGCCTGTCTTCTTAGATGCCTGCTCAATCAGTTTTCTTAATTCTTCGTCCCTCGTGAACAGACCTGCGATTAAGCCTCCTAGAGCGACTACAATCGCTCCTGTTAGTGTAGACAATTCTATTATTAGATCAGCATCGTATTTCTTGGCGGCGTAGGCTATCGCGTCGGCTAGGACGAGTCTTCCCTCTGCATCAGTGTTAGTGATTTCTACTTTTGTTCCATCCCACATCTTTATAACGTCGCTAGGTAGATAGCTTTCCCCGCTTGGCACGTTTATCGCTGCTGGGAGCAGTGTTATTAAGTTGACTGGTAGGCCTGTTTTTGCTATTATCCACGTGGCTCCTAGAACAGCTGCACCACCGGCTTTGTCTAGCTTCATGCTTGTAATTGAATGGCTTGGCTTTAGATTTATTCCTCCCGCGTCAAATACGAGGGTTTTACCTACAAGTGCTAGAGGCTTATTATCTGACCCTTTGTATCGTATTATTATTAGTGCTGGTTTGTGGACGCTTCCTTTTCCAACGTTGATTATTCCTCCAAATCCTTCCTCCACTAACTGTTCGTAGGTCTTTACTTCTACCTCTACATTACTAATATTACTAAAGAGTTTTCTAACATATTGTGAAAGCTTCTCTGGGTAAAGCTCGTTAGGAGGACTATTCGCTACATCTCTTGCAAGATATATTCCTTCAACTATCGCTGTTATCTCAGATATTGGAAGATCCTTGTCCACAAAGATTGTCTCTAGTTTTCTTTTCTTCTCGTTTTTGAATTGTTCTAGTTTATATGCTCCTAGTAGAGCACCGATTACAGCCTCCCTAGCTGGACCATCCCCTAAATCGTTTAGCACAAGATATACTTCTTTCTCCTTTTCCACTAATTGTTTAATTATTTTTGCGAAAACCCTGCGCGATGCATCTTCTAGATCCTTGCCTCCTAGACCGGCGACTATGAAGCGTTTACCTTCTCGATATATGTCTATAGTTTCTCCTTTCTTACCTGTGAAGAGTCCTGTTTCTATTATTTTTCCGAGTTCTAGACCAAATTTTTTATCTATGGATTCAATTGTTTTCGTTATGATTGGTTTTTCATTTTTTTGCATTATTGGTACAACTATTATCTTACCGGTATAGTCTTCTAAGGCCTTTTTCGCGATTGCTGGAGGATTAGTGAACAATACCATTTCTCTCCCCAGTAATGATAGGCTAGTAGCATGCAATTATAATTATAACCTATACCGGTATGCTGTGGTAGTATAAGTGTTATAAGGATTGTTCGAGGTCTACGGAACACGAATAAAACTACGGGTGGATATTCATCGTGAAAGAACAGGGACTTAACTGCGGATCACTAGGAAACGCCGAAGTAATAGTATTAGACTTTGGAGGACAATATGCTCATCTCA
>JALWJI010000084.1 GCA_027081695.1 Acidilobaceae archaeon
CACGCTGCTGACGGCATAATCAGACTAGACCTAGACGAGATAAACGGAGAGCTTGTTCGAAGCATAATTATATGGAAGATGAGAGGAACACGGCACAGTATGAGACGCCACCTATTCGAAATAACAGATAAGGGCATTATCGTGTATCCGGACAAAGTTGTCAGAGTAGGCAGAACCTTCGCCATAGAAAGAATCTAGCATCTAACATACATCATGTTATAATACCCTACCATCTTCTTTCCCAATCGGTGCAATATAGTGAGAATTATAGAATACATTACTTTCGACGATGTCGTCATAGTTCCAAGGAAAGCACCTGTCGATCCACAGTACGTTGTTCTCGAATCAAATATCACGCGAAACCACAGGATCCGTGTCCCCATTCTATCTAGTCCAATGGATACTGTCACCGAGCAGGATCTAGCTATAGAGATAGCCAGGCTCGGTGGAGTAGGAGTAATCCACAGGAACATGAGTATAAGTGAACAAGCCAATATGATACAGAGCGTGAAAAGTGCATCTCCCGACTTCAAACACTTATTCGATACTATCAGTATAAACGAGCTAGACAAGTCGTATCTCCAATCAGATAAGCCCCTAATCATAACAAGCAACAGTTCTCCTATCGGAGCCTATATTCCGGCAAAAAGCCTTTCACCTGCACTAGTTGAGAAAATAGATCTCGTACTACGACTACTTCGAACCGGACATGTTAAACCCAGTCTAGACAATAATGGTAGACTACTTGTAGGGGCAGCTATCAGTCCTTTCGATATAAGGAGAGCGGAGGCCCTTGAAAAAGCAGGTGCAGACTTTCTTGTAACAGATGTCGCACATCTCCATAATGTCGAGGCTCTGAGCGCGTTAAAGAAGTTGGCTGAGAAAATATCTATAGACATTGTTGCCGGCAATATCGGGACTAAAGAGGCTGTCCTAGATATATTGTCTAAGGTAGAGAGTATCTCTGGATTAAGAGTAGGTATCTCTAGCGGTAGCATATGTTCAACAGGTGTTGTAGCCGGGGCAAGTGTTCCGACCTTGACTGCCGTCATGAATGCTCGTGAAGCATTAGAGGAGCTAGGCCTATTCGGAAGGATACCGATTATTGCTGATGGAGGAATACGTGGACCAGGCGAAGCCGCTAAAGCTATTGTAGCCGGGGCAAGCGCTGTAATGAGTGGAAGACTATTCGCCGGCACGGATGAGGCACCGTCTCTTCTAGTGAGAATCGGCGACAAGCTCTATAAGACCTACAGGGGAATGGCCAGTGCCGGAGCAATGAAGAGGAGGCATGCAGCAGACCGATATAGCAGGCCTAGCAAACAGTTAGAAGAAGGTGTTGAGGGACTGGTCCCGTATGAAGGCCCACTCGTAAAGGTTATGAGCCGTATGTTCTTCGGTCTACAAGCATCTCTGGGCTACGCAGGAGCGTCCCGTATAGAGGAGGCGTGGAACGGAGTACTGGCACGAGTATCATCTCTTGGTGCTAAGGAGATTAATCCTCACGACCTAGTCAAATGATAATGGGTGTTGACAAATGTACGAGATGTTCCCGGCACTACAAGGACGAGTATTTTTCGTAAAGATCAAAGAAGGCACCAGTCCCCACCAAGCAATAGAAAGTTTTCTAGCGGATAACGGAATATCATTTGCATATATCGCAGGTATAGGGGCCTTCCACTGGGCCAGGATCGCAGTATTCAGCCCGGAGGAAAACAAGTACTATTCAGTTGACGTCGAAGCAGAGCCCGGCAGAGTCCTCGAGGCACTATCAGTTAAAGGAAACAGTATTCTCGGGCCCGACGGTGCATATTATACTCACCTACACGTAACACTGGCAAAGAAGCCAGATCAAGTTGTAGGAGGCCACTTAATTGATGGACGCATCAGACCGTTCCTCGAACTAGTAATATTCGAGCTGGGAGGAAACATTGATGACGCAAGACGCCTCTTCAAGCACAGGTGGGGCGAAAAATAATAGACACGATTCCACCTGGGAAAACTCTAGATCTTCAGCACTAAACCGTTTCAAGAGCCACTTGGAAAAAGGCCTAATTGACAGTGACATAATCGAATTACTTAAACAATTAAATAAAAGAGAATGTCTGTTCACAACAAGTAGCTGTAGCGGTCGAGTTGCACTGATAAAGGGCGACGATCTACTCGACAAGAAAGGTGCGAGTCTCCTGCATGTATGGCATGATCCTTCAAAGTGCAGATCTGAGATATGCTCGGCTCTAGATTCCGTCAATGAAAATGACATCTCATGGCTCAGTCTTCAACCACCTATTCTCCACATCGTCGCAAGAACACGTGGCCTAGCAGAGCAGATAGTAAAGTGTGGAAAGTCCGCCGGATTTAAGCGATCCTGCTATAGAGAACATAGAAGCGGTGGGTTCTTGGTCGAGGTCGCCGCATACGATAAAACCCATGTGTTCTCCCGTGATTGTAGGATTATTCATAAACTGTGCGATATTCTCGAAGAATACAAGGAGAGGCTTGAGGCTTTCAAAGAGTGTGTATTGGAAAGAGTAGATTGTTTATCCTTATAGGATCCAGTGTATTAGCTTATATTGATATGACTGGTGTCTCACCGAATTTATCGAGCCATACCTTGTCACCGGGCTCAACGTCCTCGACAGGCACTATTCTTACTCCGAGAGGCCTATTCTTGACCCTGCTACATACCGCCGTGTCAAGTATTAGGCCTGCTACTCCATTTACACTTGCTGGTACAACTGCGAGATCTAAGCCTGCTAAGCATACACATGAGAACCGTGCCAGGTCTCTCGCCGTAGTTTCTAGCTCAGAGACACGTGCCTTGAGCTTTAGATCCTCTGCAACTGGTAACTGTACCTCATTATAGCCTATTGTCTTTTTCGCTGATGCGACTTTTTGAAGAATACTGTTTACCTTATGTATCCCTGTTAGGAATCCTGGCTCTGGCATTCTGACGCCGGCTACGAGCTCTACTAGGCCGAGGCTTGTTTCCTGCATCCATGGCGCAACACTTAGGTCGACTCCGAGGAATTCTGCTTGTAGCTGTGATGAGGCTATTCTGCCTGCTTTCTCGGCGACATTATAGGCTTCTATGACACAGTTTTTCATGCCTTCTAGACCATTCTTTCTGTAGCAGGATGAGAGATAGTTGGGATAGGTTAGTGCTACTGCAATACCCTTTTCGTTGGCTCCGGGGGATGCGAGGGGATAATATGGGGTGGTTAGTGGTTCGCCATACACGTTTATGCCTAATCTCGTCGCAAGGCTTGGATCTTTGTCTGTCAGCTTATGGATAATCTCAGACGCTTTTATCGCGTACTCACGGGTGGGATCTTTTGGCATTATAATGTTTGAGAAGATGTTATTCTCGACTATAAGTGTGTATTTCTCGAATTTAGAGTATGCTTCCTCGAGCCTGATAGCCCCCATTGACACGAGTATGTGATAGTTGTCTACTAGTTCGGAAACCCGTAGTGCCTTCTCAGCCCATTCTTCTATCCCTAGTCCTTCAACTACTATACGCGTCGTTTCTACTGGATACCCTGTTTCTTCAGAGGCCTTGTCTGACGCCTCTAGGGCTTTCGCCGCGTATTGTTCTATGACCTTGAGAGGGTCATCGTGTGTTTTTATGAGGAGTGTCACCGCCCTGATCTTGTACTCTGCCATTATTTCATCTCCGAAACATAGTCTAGCCACATATTCCCTTATTTAATTAAATCCCTGGATTACGCGAGTAGTCTAGATGCTACTAGTCTGTGAGAAGTTGGAAAATTCTTTCCTAAGATTATCTAGCAGCGTGTATTGTTAGGCCGGGAGAGGCCCGTTCACAGCCACCCTCGCAGAGAGTAGTCGAGGGCCTCGCGGGCCTACCCATATATTGTTATTTATGCTTCAGAAGTCTATATCTTGATATGTAATATAGTAGGCCTGGAGGAGTGGTCAGTCCGATATGAGATATAAAAGAGTAGCAATAATCGACGGCTATACAGATGAGCCCGGAGGTCTAGGTGTTCCTCCATACTTGGACGTGTATACAAGATATATTGCTGGAAGCATATGGCTAGTTGACAAGAGTATACCCGTTCATTACTATACAATAGATATGATAAGGCGAGACCTTAAATCGTATACAAAGCGGTTAAACAGCTACGATTTAGTCGTAATTATTGCTGGTGTCGTAGTACCAGGTAGATATCTGGGAGGCAAACCCCTTGAACCTGACGAACTCATGTTCCTCCTAAGGACTCTGCGTAGACCCTTCAAGGTACTTGTAGGTCCTGCTGCTAAATGGGGCTTGGGCTGGGCTGGAGGTAGACCGGCTTATACTCCGCGGAGCTTTCTACGTGCCGGTGCAGATGTTCTAGTTACTGGTGATCCTGAAGTATACGTCTATAACCTGCTCATTCATGGCGAGGAACGAGCAGAG
>JALWJI010000085.1 GCA_027081695.1 Acidilobaceae archaeon
CAACCTGGCCGCACAGGCGGAAGTCCCGGGTTCAAATCCCGGCGGGCCCGCCACAAACCCCCAAATAGCGGGGCTCCTTCCCATTCACTCATCGCAAACACCTGGAATAGTCCGACTAAGGATACTCACTTCCCGGATCCTGTCTCTTGATCTTCCATCATCGACGATACAGCTATAGCCAACACGATGAGGCCTGCTCCTACAAGCTGGTAGTGATCCATGGTCTCTCCCAACGCTATATACGAGAATATTCCGGCAAACACTGGCTCCAGCAAATAGACGATAGCCGCGACGCCCGCGCTTATATGCCTCTGCCCGTAGACCTGTAGTCCAAATGCTCCAATAGTGCATACAAGGGCGAGATACAAAAGTACGAGTAAGGCCCTTACATCCATTAGAGGCTCGATACCGGTTCTAGCCAGCCCAACAGGAAGAAACACTAGTCCGGGTATCATCTCCAGAAAAACTATGAGGAGAGGATCAGCACGGCTGACATGTGACACCATGATGATCTGAGCCGCCCAGAAAACGGCTCCGAGGAGAACAAGGAAATCGCCAATGTTAAGCGCAACGTCTGGACGAGTAAGAAGATAGAGGCCGAGGAGACTCATTCCAAGGCTAATAGCTAGGTATCGATCATACTTTCTTAGAACAAGCGCCATGTAGGCATGTACAAAGGGAACGTTCATACCCGTTATAAAGGCGCTCTTCGAAGCCGTGGTTAGCCCGGTCCCCCAGCCCTGGAGCCATATGCCAAGAGTATATGCCAGGCCGACCAGGAGACCTCCCTTAACAACATCCCTAGTCAAGAGATGCCGCTTATACCACACATAGGGGGCCAGGAGCATGATAGTCAACAGGCTCCTCATACCAGTGTAGAGTTCTCCACCTACATATCCTACAGCGACTTTTATCGCTGGAAACGACGAGCCCCAGAAGATGCTCGTACCCAGAAGCGGTAGCAGACCCTTCAGTATCTTCTCTCTGTTCAACCTGCTCCCAGCCCTCGACGCAGAATTGTATAGTTGGCCGAAATAAAACCTGTATCTTTCACATTATTAAAACACAATATAATACAAGGGGAAGAATAGACGATACCAGATCCCTCCGATGGAGGCTGTATAGGGACAATGACAAGAAAAGAAACCATAAATACAAAGATAAAGACATGCGGGACACCGCTACAATACACTATAGGAGTATTAGAGAAAATCCCTCCAATCCTCGGAGACACATGCAAGCTAGTAAAAGAACTAACAAGGCCGGTCAAAAGACTATATGTGAGGGTCAACACGGCGAGGATAAGCGTCGAACAATACCTAGAACTACTAGACAAGCACGGAATAAGATTCTACAGAGACGAAGAGATACCGGAAGCCGTATGGACAGAAGTCCACGGCCCCTTCGAGGTACCAATATACCGGGGAAGAGTAATCGCCGATAAGAAAGCCAGCGAATCCGTCCTACTAGGAAGCGATCTTTATGCTCCAGGAGTAATAGGCGCGAGCCACTTCAGGAAAGGCCAGAAAGTAACCGTTGTCTCCGAGAACGGAGTAATTGTAGGAGCCGGGACAGCTATGATGGATCCCGGCGAAATGATGTCGTCGACGAAAGGCCTCGCAGTAAGAATAGAGCATCCAAGATACAAGAGCTACAGGGTCCGAGACCTACCAGGCTACCAAGAGGGATACATATATGGCCAGAGCATATCAAGCATGTACGTTGGCCACATAGTAGACCCCGAGCCGGGCCAGACAATAATAGACCTGACAGCGGCACCAGGAGGAAAAATCTCGCACATAGCCCAGAAAGCCTCCCCCGACACACGTATAATAGCAGTAGACAGGCCAAGCAAGAAGCAAAAACTCATAGAAACCCTCAGAAGACTAGGTATAGAAGACCGCGTAGAAGTACTAGGCCTGGACTCCCGCAGAATAACCAGTAAAAATCCCAGCCTTAATGGGACAGCGGACATCGTACTAGTAGATCCTCCATGCACGAACCTAGGCGTAAGACCAAAAGTCTACGATCTAAAGCGAGAACGAGACGTTAGAAACATGGTACTGTACCAGAGGGGATTCATACGGGAAGCCTACAAGCTACTCAAACCAGGAGGAATACTAGTATATTCAACGTGCACCCTTACAACTTCAGAAAACACGGGCAATGTTACATGGGCAGAGACCGTGGGCTTCGAACTAATAGAGCCTCCGAGAGGTCTAAGGAGACCAATATATGCTGGAGACACACTGTGGTTTAACCCGCTGGACGGTATACCGGGCTTCTTCATCGCACTTCTGCGGAAGCAGTAGCCTCTACCTCCTCTGCTAGATACCCCGCCAGGCGATCAAGATATTTCTCGATCTCCTCATTGTTTATCCTAGGCGAGAGATCTAGCTGTAATGGAGTCAGCGTAATCGCCTCCTCCACGTGGACAGCGTAGACGTCTGTGCCCGGTATCATCTCTGCAAGCATGCCGTACAGCCAATAATACTTGTTGCCTCTCGGATCATAGTTGACGTTTACTCTCTGGAGGAACTTTATCTTAGCAGGCCTAGCCACGCGTACAGGGGTCTCGGGCCCAATGTTCCTTGGATAATTAACGTTGAGCACGTTGACGCCCTCCGGCAATCCATGCTCCAACACATACGATGAGATGATCCTCGTAGCCTTCAAAACATACTCATAGTACTCAGGATCCTGGAAGTCCTGGGAATCCTCTATCGCAGCAGAGAAGGCTATAGCAGGGATACCGAGCAGGCTGGCCTGTGCTGCTGCACCCACGGTACCACTGCTCAATATGACTTGGATACTAGTGTTATCGCCTATGTTGACGCCGGAGACAACGAGGTCGACTCTAGGCGTTATCTCGTTGAGAGCGAGATAAATGATGTCGCTTGGCGTCCCGTTAGTAACGTATATGAGCGTGTTCCAATACCTTATCCTCCTTATCCGTAGTGGCTTGTGGAGCGTTAGTCCTAGACCGCTCGAACTCTTAGGAGTCTCGGGTGCGAAGATTATGGATTTACCCAGGGGCTTTACAGCGTCGTAGAGTAGTTTTAGGCCTAGACTGTATACTCCGTCATCGTTTGTTACCAGTATTCTTCTGGATCCCTTCACTCTTCATCCCTCCTATCATCGTATCATAGCGTTATGAAGCGAGGCTCCCGGTCTACCTGGATTACAGCCTGGCCTTCCCCAGGCATAGGGCCCTAAGAGCAGACAATTTGCCTAGGCCCATTCACCTGGAGTTATGCCGGCTTCTTATTTATGAATAATTACGGTGTGAAGGTATTATAAAATATCGTGTTATGAAAAATTATTTCGCATCGGGCCTAGCATGGCTCGTATGGCTCCGGTGGAAAGTCGATGCTTGTTATCTTCTTCGAGGGATTCAATCGAAAAATCTCAGGTATCTGGTCGCCGTAGAGTAGGTGTTGAACCAGCCTCTTACTCGTGGACGGCGCCATAGTTAGCCCTGCACCGTTGAATCCTGTAAGCACATACACTTCGCCTAGGGTATCTAGTCGATCGGCTATGGGTAGACTGTCGCCACTAGTATTGCAGGGCGCCGCCCAGTAAGAGACTATACCGGCATTCCATGCGTCAGGATTCCGCTCAGCGTATCTTTCTATAATGTCATATATGTCTTCCTGGTCAGGGTTGAAGCCTTCATGTGGGTCATTGATAATGGTATTGGCTCCGTTCCCGATATTTGATCGTGACGGGCTAACCGGGACAATATAGTAGTGAAGTGCATCGTCCTCAATTATTCTAGCAGGCTTGGCTCCCTCGATGGTCGCCATCTGGCACCGGTAGGTTACGAGATATTCTTTGAGTTCGGGTAGTAGCTGGAGACTCCACGCTCCGCCGGCAATTATTATGGGCTGATCTATTCTTCCCTGTGGCCCCTTGAATAAGTCTCCGTCTCTAACTACTCTGCCGTTTACTAAGTTGACTCCTAGCCTTGAGGCTTCCTGTACCATTGCGTTTATAGCCCATCCTATGTCGACCACGAATTCCCTAACTAGGGCATATCCCTCTTCATCATAAGTCCTCATAGAGAAGCCGGCGGCTCGAGCAGCTTCCTGGGTGTCGATCATCTCTGTGTCTAGGCCTCTTCTATTATGTATCTTTGCTAGTTTCTCCATGCATCCGGGGTTCTTGTTGATCCATAGAGCCCTCACTCGCCAAATATTATTCGTGCTCTCCGGGAGAGACCTGTAGATCTCCAAGCTCTCCAGTGGATACTCTAGGAGGCTTTCTGGCATTATCGTTACAAGTATGCCTGCACTATTACCGCTGGCACCATAGCCTGGGTATTCAGACTCGTATACTGTAACCTTTACTCCTTGCCTAGCTAACTGTATTGCTGTTGATAGCCCGGCTATGCCTCCTCCTATTATGCTGATCTTGTCCATACT
>JALWJI010000086.1 GCA_027081695.1 Acidilobaceae archaeon
TCGACATCTACGAGCCTCCGCTCCTACAAGAAATAGCTAGAAAAGAAGCGGAATGGGCGCTAAAGACATTGGAAGAGGGATGATCCTTTGAGCTGGTACAAGCTGATAGAAATAGATGAAGGAATACTCGCGGTTATAGATAAGGATGGCGGATGGTTCTTATCTAACAGTGGACTAATTGATCTAGGAGACAAGACCGTAATAATAGATACACAGTATAATGAGGACAGGGCTGCCGAGTTAAAACTCCTAATCCAAAAGCTAAACCTACCTAGCAAAACAATCATAATCCACACACATCACCACGGCGACCATATATGGGGAGCAGGAGTATTCTCGCCCGGACACCTACTTATGCATCCAATTGCAGATCAAATAGCGAGGAGACTAGAAGAGGCTGGAATACGAGAACTCTATAAACAAGTATTCCCACACCTAGACTTCTCCAAAAGCAAGTATTCTCCCCCAACAATACTCGTTGACGAAGAAATGATAATTAGAGGAGAAACAAGACACATAATACTAAAACCCTTTGGACCAGCGCATACACCGGGCGATCTAATTGTCGAAGTAGACGACGTAGTTTTCACAGGAGACATACTGTTCAATAAGGTGACACCCCTCGCCATAGACGGCACGGTTCAAGGATGGATCAAGCGCCTAGAACAACTACCCAGGGTCCAGCAATATGTGCCAGGACACGGAGAGGTAGCCGGACAAGAGCTAGTAGAAGAGATGAGAGAATACCTAGTAATGATTTATGAAGAAACAAGGAAAGCATATGAGAAAGGCATAGACGACCCAATAAAGATAGGAGAATCCATAGACCTAGGCCCCTACAAGTCCTGGAAGCATCCTGAAAGGGTATACTTTAACGTGGAAAGAGCATTAATGGATCTCAAAGACATACCACCAGGAACACCAACTCCAAGACTACTCGAGCTAGCGAGCCGTCTACAATCCTAGACATCGTGTTATCCAGGTATTAACCATTCATATACCCAGGTTTTACTCTGTCTCCTCATGTATCATCTATTCACAACAAAATATTATTTGGGGATAGATATTGGGCTTAGCCAAGATTATATTTGGATATGACAAGTCAGACATAGAACACCTCGAAAAGAAACTAGACGAGTATGAATCAAAGATTTCTTCGCTAAAAGAAGAAATATACGAGTACAAGAAATACACGGAGACTAGTATAATTAAGATAACTGACAAAATAATACTTCTAGAGGCCAAAATCAACGAGCTAGACGAAACAATACAATCATACGATGCAAAATACAGAGACGCGCTACACGAAATAAAAAACACGATCAGAGAGATCAAACAAGAACTCGTTAGCCTAGAGCATAAATCGGCTCACCAAGTCGCCGAAAACGATGCCGATGACATCGCAGACATAATCCTATCCTATATCGAAAAGGGAGTTACAACACCCTCAGCCCTGATAGAGGCAACAGGTATAGCCAAGAACAAGGTATACGAGATCCTCAAAGAACTCGTAGAAGCAGGAATACTCGAGAAGAAGAGAGACGGTAGATACGTACACTATATCATTGCATCAAACCCTGTACAAATAAAGCAAAAGGCCGAAGCAGAAGCATAGACTTCTAGAATCATATCATTAAACAGCTTTTTCTCCGGTTTCCCTACGTTCTTGACATCAAGGATGGAATCATAGAGTATTACTGTGATGATACTGTCCCATACCTCATCTATCAGTATATCCAGCAATATACTATTCTGGGTGCAATGGTTTGAGCCAAGTATCCTTCAAGGTAGTTGAAGTAGACAAGTACGGTTACCGTGTAGCCCCCTCCAGTGGAGCGCCTTGGGACAAGGAACTTGCCGACGCCGTAGTAATGGTGGCTAAAGCTGGCTACCTTCTAAGCAAAGCCCTCGGTAAACCTATTGGGACGATAAAGATCGACTGGCACGATTCTCTAGCGGTAATAAAACTACAAGATGGCCGTGTCCAATCAATAATTGTCGAAGAGAATACAGGTAATAGTATAGAATCTATAGGCTCTGAGAGAGGACACGCGGTCACAGGCGTCTAGCAGGGTTCTTCCAATAGCCTTATAATCTCGTTATATATTGGTTTTTTCTTTTTTAATTGACTAACAAGTTCTCGGACCCTTCTATTATTAACTAGTTTTCCATGGGGTCTCAGGGCCCCGCTCGCGGTGTAGGGTATGTGGAGGAGTTCGTGGATGATTACTTCTAGACGCTTCTCGGGTGAGAGCCTTGTATATTTTTCCTCGAGCACTTCTATTATGTATCCTGGATTTCTACCTAGAACTAGTATCCATGGTTTAGGCAAACCATAGATCCTGGCGATAGCACTACTCCTGGAGCCTTGGCTCTTAATACAGTGGATTCTCTCAGGCCTAATATGCGGAAATAATCCAGTTGATAGAATTTTCTCTACTACATTGCAAAGCCGTGGGCAGGGCTCGTATCTTATCCTAGTCGTTCTTCATCACCCACTCATATACTAGTCTTGCTAGGAGTGGCGCTGTGCTGAAACCAGGACTATCAATACCTTGGAACACGATGGCTCTCCGAGTGTGTTGAACGTCGAAGTCGTCTTTTTCCAAGTTCTTGGTTCTTGTCCCCGCGAATCCGCCCTTGATTACGGGCTCTTCCCTCAATATCCACTTGTAATTATTAGCTGTATTCTCGAGATCTTCATCGGTGAAGCTCGTGTCGTATGGATTATTTGTCTCTTGGAAACTGGGCCCCATGAGGACACGGCCATCGGGCCAAGGTATGATGGCTCCACCTTTAGTCTTCTCAGTCCTACTGGGCTGACGCAGTCCAGCAACAATCGCTTTACATGATAGATCCGTCCAAACCATAACACCCTTGAAGTATCCAGTTTTTACCTTTCTCAACCCTAGATCCTGGGCTAAGGAACCTGAGCCCGGTCCCGCCGCTACAATGACATATTCATAATCTAATCCTCCCGACGATCCTGGATACACTGTTATATGGTTTGTTTTTTCCTCAACCCTTCTAACAGGAGAATTGTAGTGAATCTCGACTCCAAGATTTTCTAGTTTATCCACTAGACTGGCTATGATGTTTGAGGGATTAACCGTCCTGTAGTTCCAGACTGTAACGGCTCCTTCTATCTGTCTACTTATTACTGGACAGTCTTCTTTTAGCTGAGATCTATTTGTTAGGCTTACCTTGTATCCTAGCATTTTAAGAGCAACCGCTATGGATACTGCAATCATCTTTTCCCAGGAGCCGCCATATACTAGATGAGTTCTTGTCTCGAGTATAGGGAAATCTAGCTCCCGTGATAGCTCATCGTATAGCTTGTATGCGTTCTTGGTGAGCCTACTCTTCCATTTCCACGGAGGTGGCTGTAGAACATGGATTACTCCTGCATTATGAGTGCTGGCTCCCTCTCCTGCATTGTTATTAGCCTCGTATAATGTGACCGCGTAATCGTTCTTGGCCAGTGTATATGCTGTTACAAGCCCTACTATGCCTGCACCAATGACAGCCGTCTTTTTTGACAATCTAAGATACCCCTCTCCAACTATATTAGGAGAGCATTGCAGTGTTTAGCTACTTAATGGTCTCATTGCGATATATTCCGTCGGGATCCAGTAGTTTTTTCAGATCTTTTAGGACTCTCAGAGTATTATCATCGTATTCTAGCCGTAGCCATTTTAGCCTATGTACTCCTATGCCGTGGTGATGGCTTATTGTCCCCCGGTGCCTGGATGAGGTTTCTTCAATTATTTCCCATGCTTTATTGTATACGGATGCTAGCTTGTCTAGCTCGAATACGATAGTGTAGTATATCGCCGCTCCCGAAAGGTAGAAATGACTTGCGTGGGCACTCGCATATATTATTCCTTCTTGTTCCATTAGTTTTTCGATGGTTTCCTTGTACGCGGAATAGGCCGTGCTCCAGGGTAATGCTACCTCGATCGTGTCAAAGGAGAGACCTATTTTTGCAAGATCACGTATCTTAGGTATAACATTGAATCTTTCCTCTAACCAGCGTAGTGCCGGTTCACTATCGTCTAGGCCTTTGCCTAGTATATTCTCCATAACACTTATACGTGCATCGACTTCGTTACATGGCCCTTCTATGACGCCTATGATGAGACTTCCTGACTCGCCTAGCATGGACTGAGATTCCAGCTCGTCATAGACTCTTAACAGTTCAGGAGGAGTTCCTTGCTGTACTAACTTCATTGCGCTATGGAGGGCTTCTTTGAAAGAGTTGTATCTTATCGAGAAGGGTAGACTGCACTCCGGTATCTTTCTCGCTTGGAGATATGCTCTTGTAATGATTCCAAGGTGTCCCTCACTACCGATGTAGAGGTGTTTTAGGGACCATAACACACTTCTTCTAGGTACAGGTGGGATCCTGACTAGTCCGTAATTG